>NZ_JBCOCI010000006.1:0-41030 GCF_040929485.1 Phocaeicola sp. RTP21198st1_B8_RTP21198_201120
TATCTGCAAATTCAGTAATGAGAGGACGTGTAAACGCAATAAGGACGTTCAAGGGCTTAGTTGCGGATTTGAGGTTACATGAAAACAGTTTATGAGGCTATGGTTGATTGGATGCAAAAAAACAAGGAGTATCGGAATAAAATTGTTGATGCTTTACTGGGACAGGACATTGACGACGCTACTGGCATAGACAAGGCCAACAACATCCGAGTGATATGGTATGAGGTGACAGATGAAGAGAAGGCAACTTCCATTGACATTTTTACACGATTGAATATAGGCAAAATACCTCTGACGAATGCAGAACTGATCAAGGCGCTGCTTCTCCGCCGTGGCAATTTCTCTACATCGGAAGCATCAATGAGGCAGCTTCAGATTTCCACAGAATGGAATCAGATTGAGCAAAGACTGCAAGATGATTCATTTTGGTATTTCTTGTGCAGGTCTTCATGGCCATTCAAATATGACAACCGCATAGAGTTTGTGTTTGACTTGATGAAAAGCCGGGATTTAGATTCTGAGTTTTATTTTACATTCAATGCTTTTAATAAGCAGTTGGAGGAACTTTCTTGCAACCCTGTTTGCACCACAGAGCAAGCGAAAATTGAATATATTTGGCAGGAAGTAAAGCATACATTTCAGACTTTGGAAGAATGGTACGAGGACAGGACTTTATATCACTACATAGGTTTTCTGATTGAGTATGGCGCAGATATAAACGAACTTATGAAAAAGTCCAAGGAAATGAACAAGACAAATTTCTTAACTGACTATATAAAGGGGAACAAGCTCAAGGGGCTTATGAAAGGAATAAAGTTATCAGATCTTAATTATGGGGACAAGGAGGTCAAACAAGTATTATTGCTTTTCAACATCCTCACCGTTCTACAATCCAACAAGTCTGATATGCGCTTCCCTTTCAGCAAATACAAAAAGGAGAAGTGGGACATAGAGCATATCAGCTCGCAGACGGACAAACGCATCAATGATGACAGCCAACGTCTAGAATGGATTCATGACATGTTTGAGTTCCTCGTCGGGTCAACGGAAGAAGAAGACATTTCCGCGTATGTTGACAATCTGAAAAAGGAAATCCAAAAAATTGAATCAAAAGAAAAGGACAAGAACATCGCAAAATCCAAAGTTGACAGCAAGAAAGAGGAATTGATACTGATAAACCGTATAGCAGTCCTGCACTCAAACAGCCAAAGGGAGAAAATCAATGATACAGAGTTTGATGAGTGCTTTGATGCTGTACAAAAATACTATGGTGAGGATAAGTTGGAAGACAAAGACAACATACGGAATCTCACCCTGCTGGATGCCCAAACCAACAGAGGATATGGCAATGCTTTCTTTCCCATTAAGAGAAAATGGATCATATCGAACGACAGTCAAGGCATATTTGTGCCAATTGCTACGAAAAACGTTTTTTTGAAATACTATACAAGGAAAGGTAGCAACTTGATGGTCTGGGACAAGACTGACGCAGAAGACTACGTGACCGCAATGGAACAAACTTTAAGAGAATATCTCAAATAAGAATCATCATGTCAACAAATAACGAATATAAAGGAGAACGACTTTCGTTCTTTAAACTTTTCTCACAAAAAAACTACAAGTTAGTTGTTCCTATTATCCAAAGAGATTATGTCCAAGGGCGAACAAACGACGATACAAATGAAGTCAGGAATGAGTTCTTGGATTCCTTGTATAGCTATCTGGACGAAAACCGTCCAAACAGAGATCTGGACTTTGTCTATGGGACTCTTCAGGCAGGACCGAATGAAGACTACATCCACTTCATCCCTTTAGATGGTCAGCAACGATTGACAACTCTGTTCCTGTTGCATTGGTTCCTCTCTCAAATTTCCCAAAATGAAGAAGCCAAGAATATCTTCAAAGCCAAAATGACAAGTGGCAAAAAGTCCTTGTTCACGTATGAAACCCGCCAAAGTTCCACAGACTTTTGTGATGCACTAATGCAGGCAACAATAGACATGGGGCAATTGGTGGCGATTAAAGAGAAAGACAACAAAGACACTCCCTCCTTGTCCGCTACGCTAAAAAATGAACCTTGGTTTTTCCGTTTTTGGAAGAATGATCCAACCATACAGTCCATGTTGGTAATGCTGGATGCCATTTATCATAAGTTTATAGGACATGAGGAATTTTTTGAAAGACTTTTAGACGAGGAAAATCCTATTGTCACATTCATTTTTATGGATTTGAAGGAATACAAACTTACGGACGATCTGTACATTAAAATGAACTCGCGCGGGAAGCCTCTTTCCAAGTTTGAGAATTTCAAAGCTAAATTCGAGCAATACCTCAAGCAATTTGATGGAAATAAATCGGTACATAGCAGAGAGTTTACGCTGAATTTCAACAATAAAGAGAATCTTGTAGGACTTCAGCAGTATTTCTCATTCAATATTGATACAAAATGGGTTACACTCCTGTGGCAATATTGTAAGGAAGGGAAACAGGACAGAATCGACTCGCACATTGAAAATCTTTTCCGGGTAATTGTCACCAACTATTATGCATCCATCGTCAAACTCCAAAACAAAAACACTTCCGACCCGACTTTCGATGTCCTGACAGGAGGAGACAGGAGTTTGACCTTTGCAAAATATGAGGAAACAAAAGTTCTCACATATGATGCCATATTGGCGGTAATTGATTCACTGGATGCCCTCTATAATGGCAACCAAAAGATAGCCCATTACATTTCAGTGGATTATAAAGATTATTATGACGAGGATGAAATCTTCAACAAGGCTATAGAAAACAAACTGTCAAGGGCAGAAAGAATGCAATTCTTTGCGTATGTGCAATATCTCATCCACCACAGGAACAAGATAGATAGCTTGAATGAATGGATGAGGGTCATTCACAACCTTACCCATCCTGACAATACTATTGCTGACGGCAACGATGACCTTGCCCGTGGAATCAAGTCTATCGAAAAGCTCATTCCACATGCACCAAACATCATCCAATATCTCCGAGAAGCATCAAGCATAGATGGTTTCTCAAAGCACCAGTCAAGCGAAGAGTGCATTAAAGCCCATCTCGTAGAAAAACCAGCGTGGAGAGAATTGATAGAAGGAGCGGAAAAGCATCACTACTTCAACGGACAGATAGGATTCCTTTTAGAGTTCTCTGGAATTTGTGAATACTATCATACCAACAAGCATCTGGACTGGAGTAATAGCGAAAATAAAACTTTCAAAAACGCATTCATCAGATATTCAAAAATCGGAAAGTTCGTTTTCGACCTCAATGAAAAAGGTGTTCGCTTCAATGACAAAGACTTTTGTTTTGAACGGGCCGTGTTGGCCCATGGCGACTATTTGCTTGAAGGGAATACAGACTATTGGAACCTGCTGTCAACAGAAACAGTTGCCAAAAACGTCAAACGTGACCTCAGTTGGAAACGCATGCTCCGTATGGGCGATGACAAGGTTATGCAAAAAGGAAAAAAACTCGTCAAAGCGACTTTTGATGACATAGCAGACCTAAATGACATTATAGGCTCATTGGAAAGACTTTGCATTCCTCAGACAGAAGAAGAATGGCGCAATACATTGATCTCATCACCTAAAATGTTCAAAGTATGCGAAAAAGGGTTCATTTATATTAGCAAGGAAGAGATACTTTTGCTTGGCAAATGGTATCTGAATCATTATCATTCAGAATTATTCACATACCACCTTTGGGTCGAGAAATTTAAGGATGAGGATATCTTTTTTGAAGGATTCTGTAAGGAGTATGCTTGGCAAAAACGATCGGATATTAGTCCACATATATCAATCAAGGACTTCTCGTACAAACACAATAAGTACAGCATTGAAATATATACTGTGTTAAATGCAAACCATGATTTCGATAAGTTTCAACTTACATTCGGGTTTAACAACGAAAACAAGTTCGATTATCCTGATGAAATCATTGAGATTCTTAAAGAATTGGGGATTGAAAATGAAGACGAGACTGTCAATTGGTTTAGCTGGTATTGCAAGTCGGAAAATTCAATCTTAAGCAAAACAAAATATTTGGCAGATGCATTATTTCAATTGAAACAAAAAAAATAAATTTATATATAGAAATACAATATTTATGACAATGTTATTTGTAATATTCTCTATCGTTTTAATGTGTATCATTATAGCTGTCATATATTTCATTTGGCGTATAATGAAAAGTTCATCAGCTACATGGATAAAAATAACAACTTTTTTTATTGGAATAATAATAATCCTCTCTATTATCGGTATGCTGATGCAATTTTTAATGATTATTATTTTTCAAAATTCTATTGAACAGGATGATACAAAAGCTATAGATATGGACTCTCCTATCTTTGAAGAAGAATTGATACCTATAACTGAAGAAGATATGAAATCAATACCTGAAGATACAATCAAATTTCGTTAATAAGTAAATATGAAAAAAGCCCCCCTTTTAAAGGGCTATCCATATTTCGTTTGGTTAGAGCTATAGGAGCTTTACATCCACAATCGCAAATCTATAAAATACTATCAGAAAAACAAAAGAAAACCTTTCCAAAGAAAAAAAGATTCCATATCCACAAAATGAGGCTGTCGGTTCGCAGCCTCATTTCAGAAAAGAGGAGTTCCGGCCTCTTATACCTTCTCCTGTTTTCCCGCCTCTCTCTTTTTCTCCATATCCTTTTCAACCAGGGTTGTGATTACCCTAGATGGGGAGGAATTATGGATGTACATGAACAGTCCCGGATTTTCTTTCAGGGCGACAATCACTGCCTTCTCGCAAGGTTCCTCTATATATCTGACCGTTTCACAATCTTGTGACACCGCACTTATCTGTAGTTTTTCAGACGGTCTGGATATATACATGATATTGTCCGCACATGCGCTGACCGCCGCATACCTGACCTTTTCCGTCGGGGATCCGATATAAATGAAAAGCTCCGGATCGGCCGTGACAGCCCTTATCTGAACCTTCTCGGTGGGATGTTCAATGAATATGATGGAGCCGCAGTCACTCTCCACAGCCTGCATCTGGAGGTTTCCGGACGGATTATCCATATAGATGATCTGTCCGCTGTCACTCTTCAGTACCTCGGACTTTACCTTCTCCGTCGGTTTGTTGATATACAGGAACACCCCTATGTCCTTCCTGACCGCTTCTAGTTGTACCTTCTCGGATGGCGCATCAAGAAGCATGATCAGGGAGGCGTCCTTTCTGACCACCTCCAGCTGCACCTTTTCAGACGGCGCGCCGATGAATTGTATCATCTCCGGATTCTGTCTGACAACATACAGCTGGGCTGCCTCGGACGGATGTTCCATGCCCATTATCTCCATCGGATCTTTACTCACCCTCCGCAAATCTGCTCCGGACAGATTGTCAATCAATCTTTTCAATATATTTTTTCTCATCTTTATACTTCTCTTTTCTTCTGTCTTTGAATCATAATCATATTTCCTGAGCGGCAGCCGAATGAATCTGTTTGGCGATCTGGAAGGCTTTCAGACCGTAGCCCGCCGGTCCCTTGACAATAGCGAACACCGAGTTTCCCGACGCTCCGGGCAAAGCGGTCTTGTTACCTTTCAGCATCTCGCTCATGGTCTTTCCGGATACCCTGCCTATGTCAACCCCGTGGGCGCTCATGTCTTTCAGGATATCCGTCGCGTCAAAACTCTCTCCATTGGTGCGGAGCACCGCACTTCCGTTCCGTATGGTCAGTTCACGGCGGCCGCCCTTGAACCTCATTTCTCCGGAGGATGGTTGCGCCTCCGTTGCCTCTGTTTTCTCCATGGCAACAGTCTTTTCCGGAACAGCGGAAGTTTCCAGGACCGCCTCTTTCCTGAACGTGCCGACTGCCGCGGAAATTTTTCTTGTACGGTAGGCTTCCGCCTTTTCCGTCGCTTCGTATCTGGCGTCGTAGGTGTCCATATGCCCGGCATCCCGCATAAGCTCTCCATATCTCTCCTCTATTTCCCCGAGCCTGGTAAAAAGATTCTTTACCGCTTCTGAAATATCCTCCTTGAAATGGATGCCTGCGGTCCCTCCGGGCATGACGGAACCGAGGCATGACAGGCATGCCTGCCGGGACGGGTTCTTTATCCTCAGGATGTTTGCCGGACTGTCATGCACCGCCATCAGCTGGACTTTCTCCGTGGGATTCCTGATATGGCCTATCAGGGAGGAGTTTCTGCCAACGGCCAGCATCTGTGCCTTTTCCGTGGGGGTTCTCACGAGTCTTATCAGGGAGGCGTCCCCGTTAAGGACGGACAGCTGTACTTTTTCCGCCGGTTCGCTGATAAACCTTATCAGTTCCGGATCCTGTCCGACCGCATACAACTGGGCCTTCCAGTCGGGTACGCTTATCTCCCGGATGAGGTGCGGGTCCTTCCTGACAACGGAGAGCTGCGTGTTTGCGGAAGGGCTGCCGATAGCGGTGATCAGTCCGGGATCCGCCATCACGGCCAGCAGCTGCGCCCTCTCGCATGGATTTTCCAGAAGGGTGATCATTTCCGGATTCCGTCTGACGACCAGCAGCTGCATCTTTTCCGTGGGTTCATGGATATAGCGTATCATTTCCGGATTTTCGGCTATGGCGGCCAGACAGACCTTTTCTGTCGGCTCACGGAGCTGGAGCAGACAGTCCGCCTTTTGTCTGACAGCGGCCAGCTGTACCTCCTCCGTAGGATTGTCCAGAACCGAAACCAGATCCGGATTCTGCCGGACGGCGGCCAGCTGCATCTTCTCTGACGGATTCTCGACCGCGGTGATCAATTGCGGGTTTTTTCCCAGTTCTCTGAACTGGGCACGTCTTATAAAAAAATCTGTTATTCTCATATATGTATGCCCGTCATGCCGGTGGCTCAGCGTTTGGTTGTCATAATTCTCTTTGAACTGATGAGGAAATCTTTCCGCTGATGTCCGCTATACGCACACCGTAGCCGGAGGGCTGTTTCCGGATAGAGAACAGCATTTTCTGTTTTGCGGGGTTCAGGACGGTTCCCCGTCCCCGTAACATGCTTTCCCATTGGCTGCCGGATATGTTCCTGACATCTATTCCGGCTTTTTCCAGCCCCTTCAATATGCCGGTCGCATCATATTGGTTCCCGTTGGTACGTATGACCGCGCCTTCGGATGTGATCTCTATCTCACGACGGCCGCCCTTGAAAAGAAGAGGGGTCGTCATACTCTTGTCCGGCGCGGCTGCTTTCTCATAATGGTTGATTGTGACCTTGCTGCCTGCCTTGATTATACTACGGAGATGCGTATCCAGATCGACGTGACGGAACGAGGCTGTCATGACCGGCGTGCCGTCTTTTCCCGACACCGCTTTCCTTGCGCATACGCCAAGTACCTCATGGAGTCTTTCCGCATCCTGATTATATGCCTTGTATTCATCCCCCACACGGATGAGGGCCATTGCATCCGGATATTGTTCTTTCGAGCGGTCATACATATCGAGAATGCCGGAAGGAACCGTTTCGTTGTTTCCTTCTTCTTTTATGGGAAGTGGGGATACGTCCTCTTCCCTGGCGGATGTGTCTGCCAGGGTGTACTGTTTTTCCACACTATCCTCTATCATGGCGGATGCCTTGCCGACCTCCCGTAACACACTCATGACATAGCCGGGGTCCTCCTTCAAATTTGACAGCCAGCTTTTCAGATACTGTGCGTTCTCCTTTCTCGGAGTTACGGCTATCCCCAGGTCCCTGCCTGCGACGGCAGCTGTGAATTCGGCGATGATTTCCTCCCGGGCATATCCGCACGTTCCGAACGGGTGATGCAGCCCTCGGTCCAGTCGTGAGGAATGCCCGGTGGAGTGGGCCATTTCGTGAAGGGCGGTCATCTGGAATGATTCCATGTCCTTGAATTGTCCCGGAGCCGGAAGAACGATCCTGTCTTTGGACGGGCTGTAATATGCCCTGTCCTGCACCTTCAGTTCTATGGGACAGAGCCATTTCTGTTCCTTTATCATTTTATCCAGCCGGGGGTTCCCGTTTCCTTTTACGTTGTCCGCTACGGCAGGACCGGAGAATCTGACCCTCATGTCCTCATACCGCTCCGGATATTTTTCCTTGAAATCCGTCTGGTCTATGTTGAACACATAGAAATGTTTCATGAAGGGAGTCACCTTATATTCCTGCTTCTGAAGTTCCGGGAGGCTTTTGTAATCATCGAAGCTGATTTTTTCCCCCGTCGTCTTATGCTTCACGGTGATATCGTAAAAAGTCACGGGAAGGGCGTGCGATCCTTTTATGACCATCAGGTTCTCATCCTTCAGCTGACGGAAGGTCATGAATACCGGGAGGGTGTATCCCATCCTGTCCATCTCCATGTAGAGCATAAGACGGTTCATGCTGTTGTACGGACGCCCTGATATGTTCTGTGGCAGGCCGGCACGGGGGGTGAACCAGGGCTTCTGCCATTCACCGGCGGACATCTGCCTGATCTTGTCAATCATCAGTTCCGCATATCTTTCCAATACCTTCCCGTTCATGGCAGCAGTTCCTGATAAAGCCTTTCCTCGTATTCCTTCAAAAAACGCACCGCATCCGCTGCTGTGGGACAGGTGATGCCATTGCCCCGGGCATAGTCCGAAAACGGTTCCTTCAATTCCGGGTTGAGCATGACATAACCAAGCATGTCCAATTCCCCGTTTTCCACCTTGTGTATCAATTCCATTTCTTCCATTGTGTATTTTTTTATGGTTAATGGGACAAATGTAAGGGCGGACCGGCACAACCTTTTTGTGCTGTATCCATATTTCTACAAAGAAAGAGAGCTTCCCTTTTCTTTCTTTGGCAGTTTAATGTATTATTCGTATATTTGCAGTGCCAAAATTACCCACGAATAAATTTCGTATTATAGAGCGTGTGAATGCTCATATTTTTGATGGGCTTTTTTTATGCCCTAAATTATCATTTTGCTGTTTTTAGCAAAATGATGCATATAAAGGATACTGTAGGAGTCGCAACTTGTTGTGCAAACTACGGCTGCCTTTCCCGACTACATTTTTGCTCTATGAGCGAAATCTGTGGGTGTTTTGGCGAACTTGGGAAACGGCGGGCGTTCTTGCGTTCTATATAATTGCCGAAACGCCAAAATACTCACAGTTATGAAACAAACAGTTTCTATTTTTGCTCCCGACATAAATGTCGCTAGCAAATCTTCAGCTATTCAATTATGGCTGAACCGTAAAAACCAATTCTTTTCTTCTGTACTTGAAGAGGACGTATCCAACCGCCAGGTCCTGCTGCTTGGCCATGCCTCCTTTGTTTTCTCTGCATTAATATGCGCATCTTTCGTATCACAGGTTCCCGCTCTGATTTGTCTGGCCTGGTTCATGGTGGCATTGCGGCTTTGTGTGAAAGGAGGCCTGGGATGAAGTTCGTTACAGAGCCTTCCGCGGCTTCCGGTATGATCCGTCTTCCTTTGAAAAGAAGAAATGAAAGTTCCTTCGTTATGGGAGATCATGGTATCAAAATATTTTAGTGTTAAAATATATAAATATTAAAGCATTAAAACATCAAAATATTGGAAAAGAGAATTATTTTCCTTAACTTCGTAACACACTAAAAAACAAACAGATATGGTGAAAATTATAGCAGTCCATAATCAGAAGGGTGGAGTTGGCAAGACTACTACCACTACCAATGTGGGGTTCGAACTGGCACGAAAAGGATACAAGGTCCTTCTTGCTGATTTGGATCCGCAAGCCACTCTGACCTCGGCTCTGGGGGTGACAGATCCGGAAGAAACGGTTTTCTCGGCCTTGCAGGGTGCGGTGGATGGCAAGGAAACGCGGCTTCCACGGATACGGTTGCAGGAGAATATATCCCTGTGCCCGTCATGCAGGAAAATGGCGGATGCGGAGTATCTTCTGCAGAACGAATACGGGAGGGAAAACTTCCTTAAAGAACTGGCTGCCAGAACGGATGAAGGGTACGATTTCGTGCTCCTTGACTGCCCGCCGGCTGTCGGACTGATCACGGTCAACGCGCTTGTGGCCGCCACCGACCTGATTATACCGGTGCAGCCGGAAGTGGCTTCTTTATATGGTCTGGTTTCCATCCTGGATACGGTTGCTGTAATACGGAGGAAGATCAACAGGAGACTGAACCTGCTCGGCATGCTGGTGACACAGTATGACAGAAGGACTACATTGCATGCGGAGATATTGGAAGCGATGCGGAAACAGTACGGGGAAACGGTCTTTTCCACGGTCATCAGCCGTTCCATCAGGGTGGCAGAGTCCATGAGCAGAAAGACGGATGTCGTATCTTACAGCAGGAACAGCAGTGGAGCGGCGGACTACCGGTCCCTTACCCGGGAGATCCTGTCCAGATTGAATATGGTTGACAACAAATAAAAGTAAAAAGAATATGGGAAAATTTATTGGAATTGACGAGATTCTGCAGGGCGGAACACCAAACCGTCCCACACACTCCACTCCGGAGGAGGGAAAGAAAGGGGAAGCACTGGCCAGAACCTCACTGGAGTATCCGTTGGAACTGCACCGCAAGGTGAAGAAATACGCTGTTGACGCCGGAATGAAGGAGAAGCAGGTCATAGCACAGGCTATACGGGAATTCTTCGAGAGAGTGGAGAAAGAATAAAGAATATAAAATTGAAGAAAATGAAGACATTCGGATATTTGTTGATGGCGGTCATGGCGTGCATGACATGTTCCTGCCGGGATGAGGAACCGCTGCCGGACCCGGTTCCTCCCGTAATGGAGCCGGAAAATCCCGGAAACCCGGAAGAGCCGGATACGGGAAAGGTGTACCTCGGCATCGCCCCTATCATCGAGAACATGCAGGAACAGAGGGCCGTGGTGGAGAACTGGAAGGAGGGGCATTGCCTGGGAGTGACAGCTGCAGGGGATGTGAACATACCCTTCACTTTTGACGGCAGGCGGTGGAAAGCCGGAAAACAGGTGGAGGTGACGGCTGAGCAGAAAGTGTCCGCCTACTATCCTTATAATGTACAATATACGGACATGACCGCCATACCTGTGGACATCACGACACAGGAGGATTATATGTATGGAGAAGGAGGGGTAAGCGTTGAGAAGCCGAGCGCGGCCCTTGTAATGCAGCATGCTCTCTCCCTGGTCAGGATACTGATAAAAAAGAATGATTATACAGGTAACGGGATGGTGGATGCGGTCACTTTTGGAGGTGTAAGGCTGTCTGCGTCCATGGATGTCACGTCCGGAAAGCTCCTTCCGGCAGGACAGCCCGGAGAATATAAGGCCGGAGGGAACTACACACTGGACGATGCCTCTCCGGTATATGTGGAGGCGATCCTGATGCCTGTGGGTACGGCTGAGGGTATCACTGTCAATGTACATGTGGACGGGAGGGATTTCACCTATGCCCTGCCGCCTACCCATGTGTGGAATCCCGGCATGATCTATACTTACACTCTGAATATGAAATCCGGTTATAACTGTGAGGTGGACGTGGACCATGTGCCGATGGATGAGGAGTATTGGAGCACTTTCGGAAAGACCGACCGGATTGTCATGAGGGATTGCGGGACGGACAGGATTTATATATGGCCGAATTATACGTTCTATGGCTATGACACCTATACCGGTGAGGGTAAGGTCTGGGGATTCTTTTTGCGGTATAGAAACCGTGGAGGTGGGGAAGGCTTCGCCGGACAGGCACGGTTCGTACTGATGGATGGAAACAGGATTGTGGAACAGTACCAGCCGTTTGATATCAAATGCGGTAACGGTGCATGGGACGGATACTGCAAGTATTGTTATGTGCAGGCTGTGCCGGGAACATACCGGCTGGCAGTGCTGTTCAAAAAGAACGGGGAGTCAGCCTGGTTCAAGCCTTACGGATACGATCAGAATTCCAATGACGGAGAATGGATGTATGAGGTGAGACCGGCCACTGATATGCCGGCACTTCGGATGATAACATTGGAGAACCAGAAATGCAATACGTTTCTGGCATATCCTGTTCCTGATAATGACTGGTTCAATATAGTCTATACGCTTTCAAACAAAAGCAGGAAAGCCATGAAAGGGGCTATAAAGGTTGTATGGGAGAGGGAGTTTAAACTGGAATCCAACTCCTACAGACCGAGTGATAAAAAGGAGAACAAGATTGATGACTATGAATGGTGCGATGAACTGGGAAGCTGCACTGTTGACATAGCGGCAGGAGTACGTTTTTGGAAAGGGATAGTATCCTGCAAGTTCCCGATTCAGCGAGCAAATCCAAGAGATCCTGTTAGCGGTGTTGGTTATTGCACTCCGATAGCCCATTTGTATTATCGGGAAGAAGGAAGCAGTGAGTGGAAGCTTTTGCGGTGTGACACAGAATACCTGTTCAACCGGAACTATCCGGGTTCCGAGTCCGCAAAAATGGATGAAGCGTTTAATTACTTAGGCATTATACCTCAAAGTTGGTAAAAGACGATAACAGGCCCCATTCTTCCTAAAGAAAAAAGATAAGACATGATAGTCAATGTACCGGTTTACAGGAGAACCGCATAGAAAGATTTCAAGATATTCTTTACGCTCCTTGTAATAAACCCGGCTGTTAGTATTGATGTTTGGAATAGTGCGGTTTATGATAATGACAGCCGGTATGTGCAATGTGAACAAGCTGGAATGCCTTTTTCTGAAGGGTTCCGGCTTGTTTATTACATGGCTGAAAAAACAAGACAAATAAGAGGGTTGTGTCCATAGTGTTCCTGGAACATCCGGTATTTGGGTAGAATTCCGGTAGAAAATGTTTTCTCCACCCTTTTGAAGGAGAGAAAGTACGGACAGACGGTCTTGCAATCGCTCCGTTCCGGTGTTTTATCTTGAGTTTTGTTATGTTTTTTTATTTTCTACCATTGTTCTACCAGTAGGGCGGGGAAAGTAATGATATCACACTTTTATCAAGGAATTACATATAGAATGCAGGGTTATATTGGTCAGATTTAGTATCTTTGCAAAAAATGGTACTGATATGGAGGACAAGTTGATTTCCCGATATGATATTTTAGTGAACCGGTACAAGGAACTTGTATCTGAGAAGCTGAGCAGGAAAGATTTTATAGAATACAATGAAATTCTATTCTCGGCGCATAGCTGTGCTATAGAGGGGAACAGTTTTTCAGTGGACGAGACCCGCACCTTGAAAGAAAAAGGGCTGGGCATGATCCCCAAAGGCAAGACCTTGCTGGAGGCATTTGAAATCCTGGATCATTTCCAGGCTTATGAATATCTTCTGAAGAATTTGGACAGGCCGCTGACCGAGGAACTCCTGAAGGAAACCCACCGGCTGCTGACGGAACATACCCTCTCTTACAAGACCCAATACGATGAAATACCGTCCAACCCGGGAGAATATACAACAGTGGACATGTGTGCCGGTGATACGATATTTGGGGACCATGAGCAGCTGATAAAGCAGGTCCCCCGCCTGTTGCAAAGCACCCAGCAGGTCCTGGACTCCGGGAAGATCCATCCGATGATCATCGCGGCAAAATTTCATGGATTTTATGAATATCTGCATCCCTTCCGGGACGGAAACGGTCGTCTGGGACGTCTGATGTCCAATTTTATATTGCTCAAAAAAGAACAGCCGCTGCTGATAATTCCCGGTTCGCAGAGAGAGGAGTATATCACCGCCTTAAAATATATCAAAAAAGAGCGTACAGATGAATTTCTGATAGATTTTTTCTTCCGGACATCCATAAAACGGATGGAACAGGAAATCGAGGAAAAAAAGAATCTCACGGAGAATTTTATCAGGGGGATGGAATTTGTTAGAAATGTAAAATCATCCAATGATGACATTTTAGAAATCTAATATTACATTCTGACAGTCCGAACAGTACTTTGCAGGCGAACTTTACAGCCCCCAAAGATTATCAGTACACCATAGGAGTGGTCAATCCTCCAGAAGATACCTCCTCCGCATTATCCATATCATCATCCAGCAACTATGATGATATTTATGAAGGATACAACAACCGGACTTACAAGGCCCGGTATGGTGAAACTATAGAACTCAGCATACGTTATCAGTCAGAAAAAGTGGATTTTGCAGGATGGTATGAGAATGGCACATTGCTGTCAACAGCGGAGGTATACACATTCACCCCATCTGACACTCCGGACAGGGTACGGCATATAACGGGCAAGTTTGTGATGAAAACTACGACGGAGCCCTCGCTGACATTCAATATCAGTGCCGAATCACCAGCCGGTTTCATCTCTTCCGGAAGTATTGAAGTGAATATAGACGGTAATAAAACAATATTGAATACAGCATCCGGCATCAGAAGTTTTACCATTACAGGACGGCAGAAGGCAGTTCTCACTGTCAAGGACCTTCCTGACTATATCAATGGAGAGGGACGCTGGCTGGGATGGTATGTTTTTTATAATGGCAGCGAGAAACAGGTGTCTACCTCCTATACTTATGAGATCACCACACAAGGGGATGCTACTGTTTATACCGCCCGATTCCAGAAATAATATATTCTGCCGGCATTGATTAAATTCGGTTAGTACCTAATAATCTGGCAGAGAAAGATGAGGTGTGTCAAAACACTGACACAACCTCATCTGTAATGCGAAATTAAATCAAAAAATATACCTATAGTTTCCGATCACCTTATCAACTTTGCCAACATTTGAAATAGGTTCGCTGGAGCAAACAGTGACACCATCCACAACCAAAGTAAATGATTTTTCTTTGCTGGTCATGCTCTCGGACACGTCACCGTTATATTTGTCATAACTATCCAATCGTGATGCCGGAGATCCTGATGTGACTGCGAAGGTATAATTTTCCTCCCAGGAGTCGTAATTTCCTCTATCATCTTCCCGTTCTGTGATTTCAACACCATAAACAGTGTAAGTCGCTGAGTGACCCGAGGTAACGGAAACAGTTCTGGTTAATTGTCCCATTAGGACTTCATCTTTGAAAGAGACATTTATAATCGTAACAGATTGTTTGAAGTTCGCCTGCAAAGTACTGTTCGAACTTTGCAACTGCACAGTGGTGCTGGCTGAGGAGGCATTCATAATTTTTGCATCTCCTTTAGTCACAGTCCATCCGGAAAATGTGTATCCGGATTTTGCAACAGCGGTGATGGGGATATTGGTTTTTACTTTGTATGTTCCCCCTCCGGTAACAGTTCCTCCGGAGGTCGGATTGGCAGTCAGGGTCAAAGTACGTTTCTTTTCCTTGAACTTGCACTTGAATTTATGGTCCTTGCCATTCAGAAAAACTTGATATGATACAGAACTTCCACTGCCTGTATAATTGTACTTTTGGGGTTCATCTGACGGTCCCCCGTAGAAATAGTCTATCTCATATCCGTCAGAGGCTTCAGCACCTACCGTGGGTCTTTCTTTACCATCATAAAGTCCCTCTCCATAAGCGGTACCACCGGTAAACGATACGGTACGTGAGTCCGCATCCTCTTCTCCGTCAACCTCGATAGTCACCGCGGTCTTTCCGGTTGTGAGCTCTTTTTCAATTTCTTCACTGCATGAGCCTAAGAAGATGGTTGCCAGCAGCACAATGTAATGTAAATGATTTGTTTTCATAAATTGTATTTTGATAGTTTTTAATATGCAAATGTAAGTGGGAAGCAGCACAACCTTTTTGTGCTGCCCTTCACTAAATTTTAATTTTCAGTTGGATATCAAAAGATTTCTTGAAATAATATGTATTTCGTTCATTGTCATATTCAATCTCTGCACCCATGGCCCGGAGCTCTAAGAAGTAATTAATGATTGTATTGCGATGTACGCCCATTTCCTTCGCTATTTTCGCGGCACTTCCTGTATGTTCTTTTTTCAGCAGACGGGTCAGTGTCTGTAATCTTTCCATGTAGTCCAGTATTCTCATAATCCTCTTCTTTTTCTGATGTATGGCCTGACCGGCCTTCCGTACTTTCTCACCTCATAATGCAGATGGTTTCCCGTGCTTTTTCCGCTTGATCCGATGAATCCGATCACTTTGCCACTCCTGACCTCTTCCCCTTCCGGAACATAACAGGCGGACAAGTGCCCGTACAGGGTCACAAAACCATAGGCATGGCGTATCATCACACAGTATCCATATCCTCCCTTTCTTCCTGAGTATATGACCTTTCCATCAGCTGCGGCATGCACGGTCGATGCAAGTTCCGCCGCAATATCCACTCCTGAATGGAACCTGCGCTGTCCGGTAACCGGGTCGCTCCTCCATCCGTAGGCGGAACTGATACGGTGGAACCGGTGTACAGGGGGATGTACCGGTATCCTGTATTCCAGATGATGCCTCTCCACGATGTCCATGATCTCCCCGATGCGCTCAAGACTGGAACACCGGGAGAGTGCGTCCTCCAATATGGCCCTTTCCTTATCAGGTACCGGACAGAAGAGGCATAGGAACAGAACTAGTTTCGTTATCATGTGGTATCCTTTATGGTTTTCCTACAATCTCCGGGAACAGTATCTCCGCATTGATCAGTTGTCTGTTCTTCAATTTGTAATAGAAATGTCTTCCCCCGTTTCTCTCCTGTATCTCTATGATGAGCACCTTCTTGTCCGGTATGGTGAATTTCGGAAGGGCGACCGTAAAGTCACATGAAGAAAGCGCAGCCACTTCCTCCGGACGGTTGAAAGAGAAGAGAGGCTGCTGCTCCAGCTGCTGGACGGCGGTCTTTTTCCGTTTTTTTGCATCCTGTATATAAAAACGGATGAAGTCTATGGTATAGCCGATCTGGGAACGGTTGTGCAGCCCGAAGCGGAACAGCAGGATATCATTGTCCACAAAGATATTGGTCACGCAGAATCTCATGCCGGCCACCTCGTCCTTGATATTGGTCAGCAGCTTCGGCCTCCGTGATATCTCTTTTTCAAGCAGTGCTTTCTGCCGGGTATTCCGCTCTCTTCCCTCCAGTATGGCCACCTGCTTCTTTTGGGTGTCCTGTTTGTCCACAATGAAGGAAAATCTCTCACATCCGGGCGCATACCGCAGGTCAAACGTATAGAACCTGCCGCTTTCGGTGATGGCGGTAAGGTTGGTCTGCAGGGCAAACGGCGACACGGCCCTGAGTGCGACAATATTGTTCACATTCTCCGCTTTCTCCACCTGTACGGTGGTGTTTCCGAAATCCACATACACGATTTTTTCCGGATAGATCACATGGGTCAGTTTCTCGTCAGAAACCGGAAGAACCGCCGTTTCCGGCATGGTACCACCCTCCTTGTAGACAGCCTGCGCTCCCTCGTCGAAGGATATGCAATAGGTGTAATACCTGCTGTCCTCCGTAACAACCGACAGGTTGGTCTCTCCTTTGAAATCCCTTACCGTTGATTTCAGCCGGATGACGGACGGACATACCTGTATGACTTCCCCTATGATGTTCTCATCCCCCATGTTCAGGTATTTCACGGGAGTGGGGAATATCATATGGAGCGTCTTCTCATAACCGATCTTCAGGTTTCTGCACTCCAGCTCGTCAATACGGAGCTGCTGGGCTCTTCCTGATAAAAAAGCAAACAGGAGAAGTATCCCTGTGATGTAAATTCTGTTTTGTCTCATATCTTGATAAATTATATTTTAATAGTTTGATGTTTATCTTTGCATCCGGCTTTAGAATTTGATTCGTGATGGATTTCCTGTATGGTTTCCATTGTATAATTTTTGTTTTTATTTATTGTTTACTTTTCAGGTTCCGGACCATTATCCGGGACTTTTGCTTCTCATCCACAGATGCCTTTTCATCACTTCTTTGCCCTGACTGTTCGTGACGTGAATACACACCATACAAATACCCTTTCTCCATGAGGTCACCTGTTATTGTCCTGCTGTCTTTCATATCTTTATTTTAATGTTTCAATATGCCGTTTCCGGTCAGCTTTCCCCCGGTTCTTTTTTCTCCATCAGAAACACGGCATAGTTGGTCTTGATGGTGACCTTCACTTTCTTGATATTCTTGCTTGCGGCCTGCTTGGTGGCGTTCACCACACCGTTCACACCTCCGGCAATAAGCTGGCTGCCCATGTCCAGGCCTCCGGTTATCTGCGGATTTGTCCCGTCCACCGCCCCGGCCGTGGCATCCTTGTTGATTTCCGCCTTTGCGTTCCCCGGTACATAGATACCTTCCATTGCGTCAGAAGAATATACTTCTTTTTTAAACGGAAGGATATTGCCGCCCACATTGACTGTCCTGATCTCCACAATGACCCTTTCGCCGTCTATCTTCCTCACTTCCCCGTACACCGGCGAGTCCTTCCTCACCCGACGGCCGTCATCGGTAAGACAGTCCTCACCCAGACGCATCTTCAGCGTGGATCCGGCCATCACGACCTGGTCGGAATGCACGTACGCGCGGATGGCGTTCCGCCTGCTGCTCTTGTGCAAGGCGACCGTATTGAATCTTGTCCTTGCCGGAGGGGCTTCCTTTGTCTCTTCCTTCTTCTCCACCTTCTTTTTCTCCTGTTTCCTTTTTTTCTTCTTCCGCAGTTCACGGGTGATACTGTCCAGGTTCTCTTGTGTGGGAAGGATATAGGAGGCGGTATCCGCCTTCCGCCCGTATTCCTCTTCCGGCGGCATCTCACTGTTGATGATGAGTTGACGCATACGCTCTATGTCCACCGGATTGTCCCCGCCCTGTCCCTCCGCCTGCTTGCGCAGGGGGGTACGCTCGAGCTGGGCCTTCACATCCGTAATGGTCACATCCTTGTTGTCCGTGCTAAGACGGACGGTGTTCTGATTCTCTTCCTTTCCTTTCATCGCGGAGATTGTCCAGATGACAAGAAGGACAAGTAACCCGAACACGCTGACAATGATTACTTGAGTCTTCTTCATGTTCTTCTGTTTTATTCAATTCCTTTCTTTGTTTCCATCCGAGGTATCCAACAGCTCGTATTCCTGTGTATAGTTCCGGAAGAAGAAGCCTGTCACATTCTCCGGATAGGACGGGGTGGTGCGTATGGCGTCGCCCCGGCTGTATATCCTTATACGTTTGACCCCGCCGGCATCATGGATGGACAGGATGGAGGTGAACAGCACATTGTAACCGTCATCACGTATCCCGACCCTGTGCAGCTTCTCAAACACGCACTTGTAGATGACACCCCTGTCCGCCGCGTCGGCATAGGCGCGGTCGTTCAGGTATTTGTTCCAGATGGCGTTCAGCTCGGATTTCTCCACCAGAAACACGGCCTGCGCCTGGTTTCCGGAGATGCTCATCCTGTCGAAAGAGTTTACATAATAGGCCACCGCGTTGCAGTGGGCCTTCAACAGGGTCTCGTATAACTTGTCCGTTTCCATGGACTTCAATTGCAGGAACTCTCCGCCGGTATTCACGACAAGGATCCTGTCCGTCACTCCGCGGACGGTCATGTTCATGAAGAACAGCACCAGGGCGACGATGGCCGCACACAACAGGCTGACCGCCTTGACATAGACGGAGGACCGCTTCTTGGCCTCTCCCAGTGAGGCGAAGTCCCTCACCATATTCTTTATATCCATTTTCATATTCTTCCGTTGTTTTAAAAAAGGTTATGGATCCTGCCTCTCACAATCGCCAGCAGGGACAGTTTCAACGCAAGGGAGAACAACACCTGCAGGACGACATTCCACGAGGTGTTCATGACATACTCGCAGACGATGGCGTCCGAAAACTTGCTGGCAAGGATGAAGGCCGGTACCATCAGATAACAGACCAGCAGGTTCTTGCACCACGTATGGAAATACGTCCGGGTACTCTCGTTGTAGAAACAGGCTATCGCCACAGGGGATATAAGTTCCAGCAGGAGCAGTAACATGTATCTGCCGACTATGAACAGGGTCTGCGCGTACATGTAGAAAGGGGCGGCTATGACGCCGGCCACATACGCCAGCAGATAATCGAACGAACTGCCGATCGGATTGAGCAACACGCCGGCAACGTCCATTACCGACATGTCGCTGAACTGTTTCTCGAACTGTGCGATTATCGGCTTCTGGAACAGGTCGGCCACATCATAGACCTTTCCGCCGAATCCGGCCTGCAGATCGTCCATCAGTTTGCCGAACACCGTTTCCAGGGCTTCCAGCAGCACGGGGAACAGTGCGACGGCGGCTATGCAGAATACATACTGCCACACCAGGTTCATGTAATCCTTCATGGTGGGCGTGCCGTCCTCGTTGGACTGCACCTCCCGGTATACCGTATACAGACGGTGGATGAGCGTGACAGCCATGAATCCCGTCACTACCGCATAGAAGGCTTCCACGGCGATGTTCCCCCGGATACTTTCATAAGCATTGTGGATATGCTCGACCGATATTTCTGTTATTGATGCCATATTCCTATTCCGTTACAAGCCCCAAATTCCGTCTGATGGTACGCGTATGTGACATGATCTGTCTGATGGTGCCCAGTGAAGCCTCCTGGCGGCGGACTTCCTGAAGACATCCGTCGAGCTGCTCCATACGTTCGCTGTCGTTCATTTTCAGGTCACTGCTGAGTATATCCCCGGTCAGGGAGATGATGGCGGCGTTGTTCGCCACCACGTCCTGCACGGCCGAAGTGATGCCCGGCAGCTCCTTCATGTCCATCTTCTCCGCCTCTTCCAGCGTCCTGAGGCAGTTGCTGTTCAACCGGTTCTGCCGGTCTATCAGGTCCGTGAACATCCGTGCGCGTCTGACGGTGGCGGACACCTTCTGGACATAGTCCAGGGCGGTCTGGAGCCTGTTCACCTGTTCCACCGTCTGCTTCACCGTACTGGCCGTATTGGCGGCATTGATGATTCCCTGTGCCGTATTGCCGGGGTCGGTGACCACCCACTGGGCTCCCGCCGTCACGCAATGCAGCGACATTCCTGTAAAAAAGAAAAAAATTGAAAGCAATTTCATGATATTCCTCCTTTGTTCTGATTCCTATTTTGTTACAAGTCCCAAATTCCGTCTGATTGTCCGTGTACGGGAGATGGTCTGACGGATGGCGGACAGTCCCGCCTCCTGCTCCCTCAGCTTTTCCAGACACTTCCTCAGATGCTTTATCCGTCCGCTGTCGTTCATTTTCAGGTCACTGCCGAGTATGTCCATGGTCAGGGAGATGATGGCGGCGTTGTTCGCCACCACGTCCTGCACGGCCGAAGTGATGCCCGGCAGCCCCTTCATGTCCATCTTCTCCGCCTCTTCCAGCGTCCTGAGGCAGTTGCTGTTCAACCGGTTCTGCCGGTCTATCAGGTCCGTGAACATCCGTGCGCGTCTGACGGTGGCGGACACCTTCTGGACATAGTCCAGGGCGGTCTGGAGCCTGTTCACCGATTCCGTCACCTGTTTCACCGTTGCTGCGGTATTTCCCGCGGTCAGTGTGCTCTGGGCGGTGTTGAGAGGGTCGGTAATCGCCGCCTGTGCGGCAGCCTTCAAGGTCATTCCGCCGCACAGGAGCAGAAGCAGAAGCGGCCTGTATCCCTTTAATCCTTTTTCCATACGGTCTCCTTTCATTTCCTGTCCTTTGACGGGTGTCTCTCCATGTATCTGCCTATCGCTTCCTCCATCGGCATGGTCCTGGAATAGCCGTCAATCTCAGCCCATGTCTCCCCGTCGGTCTGGAAGGCGAGGAACTTCTCCCGGCTCAGTTCGTTGCGCACCACCACCGCATACCTCCCCTGGCCGCCGGTGAAGCGGATGAAGCACTCGGAATGCGGACGCTCCCCGGAAAAGTCGTTGCGGATGGACCGCATCATGTTGCACTGGGCGGGGTCGCCCCCCATCTCGAACCTTTTCTCCACGGCCCTGTATACCACATCCGTTGTGGGAAGGATGTACAGCAGCTGGGTATTGGTGATCATGCCTTTGGTAAATTCGTCATCGGGAAGCTGGTCGGGACTCTGGACGATGGTCATCACCGCACCGTTCTCCTTGCGTATCTTCTGGTAGCAGAAGGCGACTGCGGAATGTATGCTGATATCCTCGCCTCTGGACTTCATCTGCGCCGTTTCGGCATACTCGTCAAAAATGATCATCCCCCTTCTGGTCCGGTCGGAAAGGATCTTGTCATGAATCACGTCGAAGATCAGGGCCATGACCAGGTCGGAGAGGAACTTGTCCTGTTTGATCTGCGTCAGCTCGAACACGACCAGCCGCCTGTTCCCGAAATCGGGCACTCCGTCGGTCCTGCATACATTGGCATACCGTTCACCGGGAAGGAACTCGCTGCATATGAGACGGAAGGAGGACAGGTCAAAATAATTGGGGTCTACGTCCTTCCGCCGGCAAATATCCTCATAATGCTCCGTCACGTGGCGGTAGAAAGAGGGAAAGGAATGGGGCGGCAGGCAGGTGGCGTAATAATCCTGGATGAATTTTGTGAGGGCTACGGACTGCTCCTCCTCGTCCTTCCCGAACATGCGGCGCCAGAAACGCTGCACGATACCCGATAGCACCTCTATCTTGTTGTTGTCAAGGGAACGGCCCTCCAGATCGAAGGGATTCAGACCCAGCGGTGTCTCCCCGTCATAGTCCACATGCAGCGAGATTTCAGGATAAAGCTTGCAGAGCTGTCCGAAAGAGTACCCGAACTCCACCACCACCACGATATAGCCCTGCCCGATGAGCTGCTGCACGATATTCAGTGTCAGCACGGACTTGCCGCCGCCGGTGGATGCCACCACGATGCCGTTGCGGGCCGGTATGCGTTTTTTCTTCGCGTCCCAGATATCCTTTTTCAAAGGTATCTGATAAATACGGTCATTGAAATACACCCCTTCCTCATCCGGGGTGAATGTCGTGTAGTTGATGAACAGACAGAGCGCGAGGGAAAGCGGGGTCAGGAACAGGAAACCGCTGTCAAGCCCTTTCTCCTGTCCGGGAACCGAAGCCAGGTATATGTTGGCCAGATGCTCGTAGGACGGTATATAGAATTTGAAGTCCGAGACGGTCAGGTATTCCCGCAGCTTCTTCTCGGCCCGGTCCAGCAGTTCCGGGCTGTCATCCCATATCATGACGGAAAAATTGGCACGGCAGAGGAGCTGCCTCTCCTCCATGATCTCCTTCTGCATGTTCTCGAGCTCGTCCGCCTTCGGCTCCAGCATGGCCCTGTCCCATCCCTTGTTGGTGCGGTAGACCGCCACACGGCGGGAGAACTCTTCATAAAGTTTCTCCGATCCCTCGAAATAGAGGATCTGGTTGACCGCATGGTTGCAGTGCAGGTGCACGCCCAGGCCTTCCAGTTCCGCCATGTACAGGCTGCATCCGGACACGGGCAGTGTGGTGTCCTCCACATCGCTTCTGACGGTGCGGTCAGGCAGATAGTCACCGTCACAGACGGTATAGCAACGCGCTTTCTCCCGGTCGACGGTGATCTCTCCGGAGAAATGGATGTCACGGTCGCAGTCAGCCCGGGGGAAGAAGTTGATGTACCGGATGACATACTCCCTCAGGCCGGCGGCGGCCATCCTTTCCAGACGGGTGTCCCTGATACTGTTTATCACACCAATGGCGGAGTTCACCCCCTCCAGAAATTCGGTGAGTTTCTCCCGGTCGGACACATGCAGCCTCTCCCGGTAGGAGAACGGGTTGGCATTGTACGAGGCTGCCAGGGAGGACAGGCCGGACAGGGTGAATATCAGAAGACAGTCATGTTCCAGATACTCACGGCCGGAGAAATGCCTCTGTTCCGCCTTGTCGATGAAGCTGTCCCCTTCCAGCTCATGAACGTACTCCCTTTTAAGGAACACGTCCTGCTTGTGCACGAAGCTGCCGGAGGGCAGGTGTTTGAACGCCTGGTAGAGACGCGCGTTGCGCTCCTCCAGGTCGGTACGGTGCAGGCTGTAGCATTCCGGATTGTACATGCGGAACGCTACAGACACGCAGCCGTTTCTGGTAAGGATGACACCGTATTCGTCATTGATGACATCCAGTATGGAATATCCTTCGTTTGCCATTTTCTTATTGTTTGTTTTTTTATTTGTTATCCCGTTCAGTTGTTATTTATATCTTTGCAGCAATAAAACATATTGTATCTTTATATCTTTTTAGTTTATGAATGAAATCAGTACAGCCCTTAAAACATTGACTGACAAAATCACTGTAAAGTTGGAAATCGGAGAAAAGCATTTTAATGTTTTTCTATGTATTGCTCTATGCGCACTGGTCATTTATCCGCTCCTGTTCACAGCCGTGGTTCATTTCAGAACACTACCGCTTGGGATACAGTTATTGATTGTGACAGGAATTTCGGTTGCCTATTCAGTAGTCCTCGTTCCGCTTTCCGCATTTTGGGTTTCCAAAGAATGGATCTGCTATGCACCGGTTGGTATCCTTTCCTGTATGTCAGGGATTTACTGGGTATTTGCCTGCCCTCTCTCCGGAGTTGACCCCAACTTTATAATATTTTGGAGAGTTATGATAATACTCCTTCCGCCCATGCTATTGTTGGGTATAGCCATCAACCTGTGGGAACTCCGCCATGTCAAAACCGGTAACAGACAAAGCAACAGTTTAAGGAGGCAACTCTTTATCATCTTCTTTTTTATCATTGTTTTCACCACCTATTTCCTTATTTCCAATTTCTTTAGGAGTGCTGTTTTTACGTATACGTATATTTCTTGAATCTTTTATTTCCTTGGTGATACAATAAAAGACAAAAGACACACAAAAAAAGAATGTCCAGACAAAAGCAAACAGCACTTCGGGACAGTCAGTTATAAGTCTATTCATATTTTCTGTAGTCTATCTGTTTTTTCATTAAAGCATTTCTCACATCACGGTTTGTAACCGTCTTCTCCCAATGCGGCGGCCTGTACTTCTTCCTTGAGGCATTCTTATAGAACTTCCTTGCCAACGACAGACCACATCCGACAAGCAATACGAATATGAAAAGCATTTCACCGCCTGTCGTACCGTCCTCCAGCCAGCTCTTGACGTTCAGCAGGAGTACGGCCACGGCGAATCCGCCGTAACCGAGCAACAGATAGAAGTCGCGTACCAGCAGCCCGTGTATCTTGCACGGGTTCTCGATCCCTTTGCGCACCTTGTACTCCATGGCGGTCAGATTGAGAAGCTGACACCGGCTATCTTGCCCACGCAGAAGCTGATGACGGTCACCGCGATAAGGACATAGCCGACCATGTAGGCGACGTTCATCCATCCCTGTTTCTTGTTGCCCTCGTTGGTCTCGTCATTGATGAGTCTCCAGTTCTTTCCTATGCCTACGGCAAGCGCCATGACCATCACACCGAGGAAAACCGGCAGTGCGATGTCGTTCAGGACGGTGTTGATGTCACTTTTGATGGATTG
This sequence comes from Phocaeicola sp. RTP21198st1_B8_RTP21198_201120, assembly GCF_040929485.1. Lineage (NCBI taxonomy): Bacteria > Pseudomonadati > Bacteroidota > Bacteroidia > Bacteroidales > Bacteroidaceae > Phocaeicola > Phocaeicola sp. RTP21198st1_B8_RTP21198_201120. Next base: position 25,275 of record NZ_JBCOCI010000006.1, read on the forward strand.
TGCCCCTGCCGGAAGAACCGCCGCCAGCAGGACGGATAAAGTATAAATTTTCTTTTTCATTGCCTTTCTTGTTCTTTTTCAGTTATTGTTCCTTCATAATTGCCTCCGGGCTGCCAGCCGGTGATGGTGATGTCCTCTATCTCCACCCCGTTTCCGGCGGTTTTCAAAGTGTAGACATATTCCTTTCCGGATCGGAATGCCGTCGCCGGCATGACGAAGTCGTATGGATGTCCGCCGGCCACCAGCGCCACGTGCATGGCCGGACTGTCACCGGGATAGAGCAGCAGGCTTCCTGTCCCGGAGGATATTGTGCCTTTTTCCGGTTTTATCTCCAGTGAGCCCGTCAGAAGACTGTACGAGGCGGAGTAGCTGTAATCCGCCACCCTGACCGCGGTGACGGCGGCGGGCATTCTGAAAGTCACCTTCGAAAGAAGATGATACAGGGTGATGGAGGCGGAGGGTGCGTTCCCGGACACCATGGTCCTCTCTGAATACAGATAGTCTGTCTGGCTCCTTGCGTCCAGGCCCATCTTTCCGCCGCTGCAGGACGGGCTGTAAGGATAATACGCATATATGCCTTTATCCCCGTCCGACAGGGAAATCTCCGCGAATGTCCATTTCCCGGACCGGTTGAGGACTCGGATGTTGTCCGGATACAGGTTTCCGGCCGTATCCGTTACAAACATGCCGAACTCGCTGACGGACATTTCCTGCCCGTCATCGCCACGTGCCGTGCAGGAGCTGATGGACATGACGGCGTCCTGCTCCGGACTGTCGTTAGGGCCGGAGCAACCGCTGAGGGCTGCAACCGGCATTACAAACGTCAGACAAATAATGAGATGATTGAATGGTTTATCCATATTTATAGTTTTTAGTTTATGTCCACCGATACCTTTCTGTCCTGGTATACAGTGATTGACAGTTTCCTTCCGCTTTCGTTCTGGGTCAGCGTAATCGTGCCGCTACGGTCGGAAGTTGTCGGGTTTTCACTGACGGTTGCCGAGTTTGTGCCGGCACTGATCCAGGACACGTTGGCGGAAGCCGACCAGCCGATATTGCTGCGGGAGGTTTCGCTGCCGTTGGTGTATGTGATCTTCTGTGAGGTGACACTGTAGGTGACGGTTCCCCCGGTGGAGACAACGTCATCACCGCTGACGGCTCCGAGCGTGAATATGTACCCGTAGGTGATTACATCCGCGGGCTTTCCATCCTGATGGATTGTCACATGGCCTGATTTTCCTCCGTAACTTGCCGTATAAGTACAATTGCGGGATGAAGTGCTGCCATTGGCCGCCACTGTGACAGTCGTGCCGCTCCGGCTGAAGCCCGACGCGCTTCCTGACCATGAGGCGGATGAGCTCACATCCACACTCCGGTATTCTGTGGTGGTGCCTGTTGTTATGCCGTTCCACTTCGTGTATTTCGGACGGCTTTGTGATGCTGTCGCACTCAGGCGGCTTGTGCCTCCGGATGAGCCGATACCGGACGGGCTGGCGGACACTGACAATGAGCCCGTGGTCCAGTTGCCGTACTCCGTTGTCTGACTGCCGGCGGACTGTCTGACCGTACAGGCGGCCGACCTGCCGTTTGAAGTGGCCGTGACTGTGCAGGACCTTTCAGACGCTGTTGTGTTGTTGCCTGCTGTCAGTGTTGTTCCGGACAGGCTGAATCCGCTGCCGGCTGCCGACAATGACGGTGTGGCCCTGTCTGTTTCCGTACCGCCGGAACCGCCGACACCGTTCCACGTCCATGTGCGGGTACGGGTTGCCGCTGCGCTGATGGAGGATGTGCCTCCGCTTGCGGCTATCGTGGCCGGATTGGCTGACACTGTCACGTTCCAGGCACTCCATGACGCATATTGCCTGTTTCCTGCAGACTGGGTGATCGTACAGCCGGCTGATTTACCGGCATGGGTTGCCGTATATGTTATACTTCGCGTGCTTGTTGAGGTGTTGTTGCCGGCGCTGACTGTTTTTCCGGCCAGGCTGAATCCGGCTGCACTGCCCGAAATGACAGGTGTGGCGGTTTCCGTACCGGTCTTTACCCCATTGGTATATACGTCACGCACAGCCGAGCAGGTCAGCGTTGACGTTCCTCCGGCGGCCGCGATAGTGGTCGGACTGGCGGATATGTTTACTTTCCAATCTCCGTAACCGGTTGTTCCGGCCGGCTGCTTGACTGTACAGGTCGCTGATTTACCGGCATGGGTTGCCGTGACTGTACAGGACCTTTCAGATGTTGTTGTGTTGCTGCCTGCTGTCAGTGTTGTTCCGGACAGGCTGAATCCGCTGCTGGCTGCCGACAATGACGGTGTGGCCCTGTCTGTTTCCGTACCGCCGGAACCGCCGACACCGTTCCACGTCCACGCACGGGTACGGGCTGCATCGGCCGTGATGACGGATGTACCTCCCGTGTTTGCAACCGTTTCCGGATTGGCCGATACGGTTACACTCCAGTCGCTCCAGGATGCGTATTGTTTTGCACCGGCATCCTGTGTTATGGTCAGGCTGTTATCCGATGTTATGCCGTTGTAACTGCCTTTTACGGTAATACTTCTGGCATTTGTCGTAGTATTGTTGACAGCCAGGACCTGATTCCCGGACAGGCTGAATCCCGTCCCGGTTCCACTGAGGGAAACCGTTACATTTTCTTTTTTATCAGGATCCCGGTGGTCGTTATAATAAGTGCTGAGAACGGCTGTGACAGCCTTGTCTCCTCCGGCAGCGGGTATGTTTCCCGCAGTTGTGCTGATTTGCAAGGTCTGCCGCGTGGTAGCGGAGGACTGTTGTACCGGCAGGATGTAAGTCCTTCCGGATTCTGCCTGGGTAAACAGGACCTTGCCGTTTCGGGGAGCGGTATTCAGGTTTTCCGCCACCTTTATTGTTTTGCCCGCCTTGTCCGGGGTTATCCAGACGTCTGTCGTTGAAACCGTGTAATCCAATGGACTCTCAGTGCCGGGCAATGGCTTCCCGTTTATTGAATAATATTTGTTTGAAACCGTTTCGTAGTTATAGATGCCGCCGGAATAGCCGCTGCCGATGGTTTCCGGACTGACGGTAAAGGTATACTGCAGCTCTTTGCCCATGAACGGAATTACGGTAGTATGCCCCGCAAGGAATTCTTTCTTTGCCGTAAGGGTGTAGTCCTTTTTTGTGCCGTCGGCAAATAAAAGGGTAAGGAATGTACCGTCGGCATCCCGGGCCTGCGCCGGAATGACCGCAGTGAATGTGCCGCCGTCATTATACATCCGTATATCCGAGGTGGCTCCAAGGGTATTGGCGGTGCCGGTTCCCAGGTTGATATTGGCTGTAGCCTTGGCCCTTTGGATGGTCACGCCGGAAAGTGCCTCTCCCGCTTCCGGCGTATAAGTGACCTGCAGCCGGGACAGCCGGTGGGAGAAGGCGAGCGTTATGACCTTATCGGTTGTTCCGCTCCTGTTGGCCGCATACATGAAGTCGGAAAGCGTGATGCCTTCCCGCTGGTCCCCCTGTATGCTGAAATCATAATCCAACGGATTGCCCATGTCTTCCCTGTAGGGGTAATAGGCATAATAGTCCGTTTCATAGCCGGCGGCTATTTCGTTGGCGTCCCCGTCCGCCACGAACTGCGAGCCGTTCCAGACGAACCGCTTGTTGTCCGCATAGTTTCCGGACGTTTTCAAGGTTGCAGGCGCTGATGACATGCGTACTGCCGCATAGACGCCGATGGCATCCCCGGTCTCAAACGTTGTCTCGGTTGCCCGTGCTCCCCCTGCGTCAATTTCAAAGGACACGGTATCACGGCTGTGGATTGCGGTGCCTTCCTCATTCTCACAGCCCTGCAGGGACAGGAGGGTTGTCATGGCCAGCCAGGGGAAAAGGCTGTTTAAAATATTCTTCATTTTCATCGTTTTGTCTGATTATGGGGGATTGGCAGCCCCGATATGGTTTGTAACAGGGCGGGAAGAAAGGCTTCCCGCCCCTTAAAGTCAGATTACAGGTACAAGCTGGATTTCACCTTTCACATCGTCTGTCCAGGGTTCGATGGTCACACCGCTGCCATCGGCACCGCCGATGACCAGACCGTTATTCCCCAGTACGATGTCGTAGATATTACGGTAAGAGCGTTCCCATTTCGTTCCGGCCGGGAAGGTGAATTGCAGCTGCTTTCCGTCAATGGTGAACACGGCCTGCATATCCTTGCCCGCTGTCGCATCAACCGGAACGACAATGGATGAAAAGGATACGGCCTTGTCTGTCAGGGTGGCGCCGGCGCTGAATTCCACATTGCCTGCCGTCGTTTTTGTCAGGGAACCTGTTGAAATATCCATAGTGGCACGGGTATACAACGGAGTGGCGGAACCGACATTCTTCAGTATGATCCCGGTAAGGACGCCTTCCTGTCTGTATCCTTCCGTTTTCTTCATGCGGAATACGACCTGTGAAAGGGCATGTTTCATCGTGATGTTCACATTACGGTTCAGGATGCTCGCCTTGGTGTCGCCCTGTCCGTACAGATGGTCCGTCTGGGTGGTGATGTCCACCGGAAGGGCGGAGGGGGTGGTCAGCGTGGCATCATACGGATAATAAGCGAACACCGTCGCCTCGTTCTCATCCAGCAGGATCTCTTCCGAAGTCCATCCGGCAGCTGAATAGGTGAAAGGGGTGTTGGTATAGACGGCATTCTGGTTGTACGGAGTGCCCAAAGTACCGTTGCAGACATAAAGACCCAGCTTGTCACCGGCTTCCCAGGCGGTCTTTTCCGCACGGGAAACAGCGGGAGCACCGATGTTGGCGTTGATTTTCAAGGAGGCACGGACATCCTTGACGGTTCCTTCTTCATTCTCGGAACAGCTGCATGCCAATACGGCAAGACACGCTGCGAACAAAAACATTTTCTTCATTTTGTAAAATTTTAAATTGATGATAAATTGATGATAAAAAAACAGTATTTAATAAGTAACCGTTCCCTGGCCCCATTCCACATTCTGCCAGTCCTCGATGGAAGCGGTGGCGGTATGCAGTGACGGTGATACGCGGACGGTGATGTCCACGCTGATACCGTCAGCGGTGAAGTCCTTGAACACATCACTCAGGTCAAGATCCGCATCCACGGGCATGTCCCCGTCCAGATGAAGACGGATGATATTGCTCACCCCGGTATTGATGCCGAACACCAGCACTTCCTTCCGGAAGAAATTCTCCTTTTCAGGGGAGACGGTGAAAGGCAGGGTGGCGAAACCGCTTCCCTTTTCCCTTGTACGTACATACCGGCTTGTGGTCACGCCGTCAAGTTCGGCGGTGATTCCGGTATATTCCAGGATTCCCGTATTCGTCACCGTGATGTTGAAGACAATCCGCTGCACCATCAGTTTGCTCTCGCAGGTGACGTGCAGGGTGTCGTCAGTCATGACCGTACCGGTCACGGAAGAGGAATACGCATATCCCTGCTCCGCCGTGATCTTTCCCTGTTCCGTCGGAACACGCAGGCGGACGGTGGCGGCGGAGCCCGCATCCTCAAGGATGTTGACATCCTTGTTGCAGGCGAGAAACTCGTAACTCCCGATATGCAAGGTCCCATACGCATCACCGCTTCCATTAAAAGGAATGGAAAGATTGTCATATTCCGCCACGCCGTTACCGGTCAGCGGAAAAACCATCAGGTTCATCTCCGCCTGTTCCGGTGTGCCCATATCGGAAGGGTGACGGAACCCGTTACGGGCGTGCAGGTATCCTTTGTAGATACAATCCTCGGTGAACAGGCCGTCACAAGAGGAAAGTGACAGCAGGGACAGGAATATGCCGGGCAGAATTCTTACTATTTTATTCATATTGCGACAGGTTTAAATTATACGTTGTTATCAGCCGGTTGATTTCCGGATCAAGACGACCGCGATAGGCTTTGGAACCGTCCAGTTCCAGTGAGCGCATGAAGGAGGACACGGCTTTGCCGTCGTCTTTCAGACGGCTGTACAGGATGGACAGCAGGTAGCACACATTGGAACTTTCCGGCAGGGATTCCAATATTCCGGCAGCCCGTGCATCATAGCCCAGTGACATCAGGCAGATGGCCGTGTTGTAGTCGTTATAGTCCGACAGTATCACCAGCGCGTCCTTGTACTGCCTGTCCTCCATCAGGTCGAGACCGTGCATGTAGGCCGAGTCAAGGACGGTGGTGTATTTGAATTCCTCTATCATATCCCGGCGGTGCAGGTAGAATGCGAAGTTCACCGCACGTGCCAGAGGATAATAGTTCTCCCTGATATGCTTGTAGGCATCCGGAAAACGTTTCCGGATCCCGGCCTCCCTTGCGTCCGGATCCTTGACGGAGGACATGATATCCAGAACGGCTGACCTGTCATCCATTTCCGTATCCTGTTGTACCTTGCGGACAAGAAGCTGCCAGTCCTCGCCAATCCACCGGGGACGGATCAGGGTGTCGATACCGGCCCTGTCATCCGTCCTTCCGGACAGGTACTCCTTCAAGGCAACGGCACGCTGTCTGGACAGGATACGGTTCGCGGCCGCGCTGCCTTCCGGGGATGCGGTGGCGGTCATGTCAATGCTGTCCATCACCAACTCACCGGTATAGGTCAGCTTGTTGATCGCTTCCAGAACTTTGTCTATTTCGGAACGGTTGTTCCCGTATTCCTCGTCAAACAGGTATCTGCCTGCCGGATAATTGATATAGGCGGTCGTATTGGCCGTGGCCTTGCGGTATATCTTCTCCTTCCTGTACCGGGGCGCATGGTCCAGGAACTGCACCATACTGCTTATATAATAGGTAATGGTATCCGAGGACGGTAAATTGGCGGAACTGCCATTGACGGCAAGTATCCTTCCGTCTACTGTCAGATCAATACGTTTCGTGTTATCGGTAACATCCATCTCCTGCCGGTAATAATAGCTGAAGGTATTGTTCCTGTTCCTGATGACCGTATCCAGACGGGCGGCCTGGTAAGGGAAACGAACCAGCTCCTCATATTTGCGTGACACCGCGTCACGTTTGCGTTCGTTCTCCGCAATTCGCTTGTAATCGAAGTATCTCTCCGCTATACGCGCCGAATCTTCCGGCGTCACCCTGCGTACCTTCAGAGGGGTGCCTTCCGAGAACATGCGGTAGCGGGACGGAATCAGCGTGGTGTCCAGGTCACGGCGGAGCCAGTAGGCGGGAAGTACGGACAGGATGGTGTTGTGGCCGGCGATGGCCATGCGGTTCCGTTCCATCTTCGCGTTGAAGTGCTGGTAACGGCGGTTCCATCTCTCAGTCCAGTCAATCCATTCCTCGCGGGCGATATAGTCATGCTTCCATGCCTGGTAGAACTCCTCCTCCAGCTCGGCCATGGCACGGCGGTAGCCTTTCATGTCGAACATCTCTTTCAGATAGGCGGAATCCGGGATGATGCTGTTTATGAAGGCCTGGTACTGCGCGTATCCTTTTTTCTGCCGCTTGACGAAGTCGGCGCCGGATAGGAAGATCCTCTCCAGTTCTATGCGTCTGCCACGCTTGTAGGCCACAGGGGTCAGCTGTACCTGCCATTTGTCATCTATCAGCCTGCCCGGAACGGTCACGACAAAATCCAGATTCACTTTCCCGGCACGCTCGGGGATGTTCCTGTTACGCGCGACAATGGTCACCTCGTCCAGCTGCAACACGGTCATCTCTTCACCCGTAACGCTGTCACGTTCGGCCATGGTGACAATATGTTCCACTCCCGAACTGTCCTTCCAGGTGATTTTTTCGGGAACGGAATAGCATGTCGTGTCCGGTGCAGGCCGCTTGCCGGCCTGTGAGAGACCGACCTTGCTGATGCTCCTTTCCATCTTGTGGGACAGGGAACAGGATAAGGACAGCAGTGGAAGTAAAAGGATTACAGGTATGTTTCTTTTTTTCATAGGACCGTACATTTAGAAAAGATATATCATGTTCAACGCCACACGTGAAGGTATCAGATACCATCCGTGTTTTCTGCCCAGGAAGGCGCCGCATTCCCGGCAACGGTATTCGTTGTACCTCGCCCAGACCGCGGCGCCGCCGAGTTCCCATTCTATGTTCCATGTTTTTGACAGGGGGTAGGCCTTGCCGATGGAGAGGCCGATGCCGTAGCCTTCTCCCTCATAACGTTTCTTGTTCCATATCCTGCCGATCGAATAGCCGCTTGCCAGGGTGTTCATCCCGACAAAAAAATTGGAGTAGGACTCCACGAACCAGTAGCGCACGCCCGGCATGACAGTCAGGTTGCGGAACTGGCGGTTGTCCTTAAAGACGAAAGGATTGTACTGGACCGGTAGATGAAGCGACCATCGGCGGTTCAGTGTCATGGACCCCTCCAGGTTGATGTTGCCCGTTGCCAGCCCTATCAGGTTGGTACGTGCGGAATAGAACTGGGCCGGGGATGCCAGGCAGACGCCCAACAATATCCCCAGAAAAAAGAATTTCTTTCTCATCTGTTTTCTCCTTCCTGATTGGACGGCCGGGAATTCAGCACGGTGATGTCCCATGCCGTCAGCGTGTTGAAGTAACGGCCGTCCCATTCACGGGCGGAAATGTCAAATTTGACACTGACCTCCATACCCTCCTCCATGGGAAAACGGTCCATGTTGTCATTCATCACTTGCAGGCAGATCCTCTTCGGATACTGGTCTTGCGTTTCTATCACAAACTCACGGGACTTCCACGGAGTGCCCGATGTCTTTCCGACTCCTTCCTTAACCGGAAAGAGGGTAAGTACTTTTCCTTTTATCTCCATATTTTTTTCGTTTATGTGTTTTTAATCAAGTGAACGGGGATGAACCGCAACCATCCTTTTCACGATCTGCTAAAACCATTCGGCATCCGGATCGACCTCCACGGAAAGCCGGTCCATGATCCATGTGATCAGTCTGTTGACAAAGCCCATGTTTTTATCCTTTTAAAAAAGAGTATTATCCTTCAATTGCCTGCTCAGACTTATATGGCGGCCGTCATCAACTCCGGTCATATAAGCCTTGTGGTTCGTCTTATGCCTGTTCGCCACAGGCTTTCTTCTGACAAGCCTGAACCTGCCCATATAGTCGTCTATCAGTTTTTGGTGACAGATCATGAGGCCGGTTTCCTGCGGCGTCTGCCCGGACTTCTCCAGCTGCATGCGTAAACCGGGTATGCAGCCTTCCAGATAAGACCGGATATAGTCCTTCTTACCTTTGGCGGTTCTCCAGTAACCGCGTCTGCCTTGCGCATACCCGGAATACTTCTCTTCGGACAGACGTCTGAAGGTTTTACGCAGGTAGTCAAAGAGCGCAATGACAGTTGCCGCATTTTCCTCTGTCCCGATTACCACCATATGGGTTGTGCCCGCGTAGAGCAGCATCTTGCAGTAATTGTATTCACATAAGACCCTCATCAGGTCCCGTTTCCAGATATTGCCGGCTGCATCCTTGTAGCTGATTCTGTCAGATTCGCAGGCTGTCAGCCGGTTTTGTGGATTCTCACCGGCAAGATCAAGCAGGGAGAGGTTGTATTCCATAAGCAGGCGGTGTATCGCCGCTGCCGCCGCATGAGCTTCACCTTCAGATCCGATCTGTGTGGCGGATTCTTTGAGCCGGATAAGCTTGCGGATTCTTTCCGTTATCTTTTCTGATACTTCTTTCATATTGTTTGCTGTATTACATCTCATTTCCTGCAGTCATTGCTTTTTTTTTACAGGCTTGCAGGAACTCGTTGAAATCGTTATGCCGGGGATACAGCCGGACGGACTCATTGACCAGTACCGTATCCTTCCCAAGATTCCCCTCCAGTTTCTCCAGGGCGTCCATGCCTGCTTTGTCGTTGTCCAGAAAGGCATGTACCAGCCGGTGCCGGGAAAGGAACTCTCCGGACCTGCCGGCCATGGCCGTGGAGTTCAGGATGCAGAAATTCATTGGCGGCAGTCCGGGATGTTCCCTGGCATACTGGAGATAGCTGAGAAAATCCATGAATCCCTCGAAAACGGCACAACGGTCGCCTCCATTGTCAAGACAGGTGACGGCTTTTACTCCGGCACATCCCTTGAATATCGGATTCCTGAGCTCCATGCCTCCCTTGTCATTGGGGAAAGCTACGGCGAAACAGCGTCTGTCCTTCCTTCCGCTGAAATGGTAGTATGCTTCCTTGCAATATGCCTTTGCAATGTCCGCATCAATTCCACGCCGGCCCATGTATTCCAGAAGCATCCTGTTGGTCAGGGGATTGATATTGTCAACAGTCAGTCTGGGGCTAGTGCCGGCATCCCCGGCGGAAGTCGGAACAGGGAGGGGGTCGGACGGGGCGGACAGGTCACTTTTTTCAATCCGCCGCATGGCGGAGTGAAAATCGCACCGTTGCAGACGCATGACCAGGTCAGCCACACCTCCCGAGCTGTCCTCACCGAAATCCTTCCATTTGTTCGTGTGCAGGTTCACCATGAAGCTGGGGGTCTCCTCATTTCTGAAAGGGGAGCTGTACATGAGATAGCCGTGGTAGGACCTGACCGGTTCATGACCGTATTTTTCCAGTATCTCCCGCAAGGGGATCGCATTGGCTTCCTGTGATTTCATAATCTTTCGTTTTTTTTAAGTTCCTGCCGCACCGGCTTCACAGCGGGACGGCAGGATGGAATGTTCTTTCGCATACTAACTAATGTCAAAATATCATGCGGTCCGGACGGACGTCAGCCTGCTCCTGAGAAAACATAGCGGGCTCCTGATGCGCCCGTTGCTGCGCTCGATTTCCTTCAGGGCGGCTTCCAGCACACGGGGGGAGTCCGCGGACAGATGCAGGATCTCATGCTGCTGTGCCGGAGAAATGCCTAGACGCTCAAGGGCGGCACGGAAACCGTCCTGCCTCTTTTCTCCTGAACATTCAGCGTTGTACTTGCGGATATAGTTCTCTATCAGCGGAGTGAGGCAGCCGCCCACACTGTAACGGTAGTCACCGTTACGGATGCTGTCCTTGACGGCGGCTATGGCGTACTCCAGAGGCATGGCCGGATAACGGGCTTTCAGAATGCACGCCCAGCGGATCTGGTCATCCTTCAGGTTCAGGTATTCCAGATCGGATTTTAAAGTCCGGATGGAATTGTCCTCCTCATCCGTCTTTTCCTGAACGGATGTAAAGGAGCTTGAGGATGATATGTTTTCTTTTCTTTCCTTTATATTGTAAGCTTCCGGAATATTCACGGATTCTTCCGGAATAAATCCGGTTTTTTCCGGAAGAATTCCCTCTTTCAAAGGAACGGGCGCTTCTGAAGGTTCCGTGAAGGGAACAGAGGTGACTGCCACAGATCCACAGATCGGAACGGACGCCGCTTCCACAGGGAGCTGTGCCCGGGAAACCGGGAAGGAGGATTTTTCTTCGGAAAGAAGATTTATTTCTTCCGGAATGACTGTCTTGCGCTTGGCCGCGTGACACATGGACACATATCGGATCTGGATGGAGTGCCCTGTCAGAATGCCGTACTGTTTCCAGATTCCGGCATTGAACAGCCCCGTTTCCGTACAATAGTTGATGATCCGGAGAACCTCCTCTTCCCTCATGTTCCAGTATTCCGCACAATCGAACAGCTCGTCCTGTGTGAAACGGATATAACAGCCTTCCACACGGTAGATCTCATTCAGGACATACTGGTATATCGCATAACCGGCACAGCTGTGTTCCTTTCTCAGCTTGCGGATCTTGATGTCACGGAACCGGTCCGTTTCGGCCCTGTAGTACTCAAAGCCTTTTCTGGCAATTCTTCCCATAATTATACGTTTTAAGAATTTTTTTTCAGTGTGAAACAAACAGGATTCGAACCTGTATCACCAGCCTGCATACAATGCGGTGACTTGCCTGTTAGTCCATTGTTCCGTTCCGTTACGATTCTGATAAATATCTCATTAAACTATCCTTATCTCTAAAAAGTCTTTTTCCCCATTGTGGATAATTGTTTCTGGGCACACTTAGTCCATCTGACAGCTTATAAACCATAAGAAAACTATCATCAGTATAGGATATTTCGATAATTATTTTGCTTATACTTGTATGGATAATGTTATCCCCGCTCAGATAGCATACGCTATCTCCTACGTTAAATTCAGTATCTATATTCATACCTATATCGTTTTAAATATTAATCTTTTTCGATGAAAGTGTTAGTAGTATTCAACACTCCGGCTGAATCCCGATTTTTACCATCACGCACAAAAAAACTATCGCTTAACAGCCTTTCATAATCGATTTTATTCATAAGAATAACACTCGCATTGCCATCTATATACAGTTTGCATTGCATGAATTGAGTTCCTTTTACTTCCTCAATTACATCTATTTGCATTGTTCTTTTTTTACTCATATCTATATCGTTATTAGTTATTGAGCAAAACTTCTTTTTTACTCTGTTTATAGTCATACCCAGTTCTTTCTGTTGAAAATCAAAAATGGCTTTTTGCATCTCTTCATCATTTTTAGGCTCATGAGTATATCTCTCATGGCAATAACAGTAGTTGCTTCCGTAAGCACATGTACAAAACATCTTATTCAGCTCCTCTCCAACTTCCCATCTGGCATTATCGTTAGGTATTCTTCCCTCCTGTAACCATTGCCACTGGGTTTTCATTTTCTCTCGGTATGCAGCATTTCTTATTCTTTTCTCTTTCCGTTTCTTGGCTACATCCCGGTACTCCTTCCTTTTGGCCAAAAGGATGGCTTTGGCAGTGTCCTTATCTTCATGGACCTCACTGTCTTTGAAATAGACAGCTTTGGCAGAGTAAAAGCTGTTAGTCCATTGTTTTGTACCTTTGGCCTCCTCATTGGGGATAAAACCCTTTTTAGCCCATTGCAGGGCCGTTAATATTTCCATATTGCTCCCTTTCTATTATATATTATTTAAGTTCGAAGATTCTGTTGATGGTGTCAGCTAATTTATCATTGATGATTTTCGAGTTCCAACTGTCAAATTCAAGAATAATACCAACTTGTCTGGAACCGCCGGAGTCTGTATAAGACCTGCCCATTGTGATATTTACAGGCAGGTTCTCCTCTTTGGCTACCTCTATAAAAGCGTTTGCCAGTTTTTTTAACATTTCACATCTTATCAACATAGTATTTTCGGATTAGTGATTATGAATTGACAGCCATGAAGAAACCGGCATTATTATACTGTTGCCTGATTTCTGCGGATGTAAGAATATGATACTTGGTATACAACTCAGCATTGAACAAGTCAACCTGAATACAATACTCCACGATTTTCTCCACTTCTTCCGGAGAGAGTGCCCAATAGTCCGCTACTCTGCAAAGCATATTCTTACACCAATACAATGAATGGTTTCCTGTACGGAATATCTCATTTTCTATATAATCATAAACCGCATATCCATTACATCCATATACAGTTTTCAGATCACTGACTTTGGTTTCATGCAACTGTGATGTCCTTTTATAACAAGGCAGGAATGGAATAATCTTATTGTCTGAAATAACGGATTTCATAATGTCTTTTATTTAAATTTCGGTAATAAGGATGCAGTTCAGATTCTTATTGAATTCTGAACAAAAGATTGTTGCTGCAAAAAATTATACTCTTGCAGGTATATCGTATCTTTTACGTATTTTTTTTACGTAATTGAAAACAGTCTTTTCACAGACTTTTGGAAAAGAGGGATTATTCTCCTTTAGATATTCATGAATCTGGGTGGAAGAATAATAAGGACAGGTTATCAGCAAATGCTTAACTGACTCCTCATAAGGATCGAGACGGCAGGAATAAGAAGGGCGCGGACGATTGCCATGTTGAAGAAGCTCATCAACATTTAATCGGGAAAGCCGCATGACTCTGCCGGGAGGAAGTTGCAGCTTCTTTGCTATTTGAGAACGGCTCAAGCCAAGAAGTCGAAGTTCGGCAATGTTATGCCAGTCGTGGTAGTCTTCTGTAATCTTTTTTGCATCCATTTTCTACATAAATATAGTTTTCGTAAAGTGAAATATTTAATGTTACGAAAAAGTGATGCGGCAAAGTTACGAGTTACACTCTCGCAGATAATCCCCGTTCCGTCCGAGTCTATCAAGTTTTGCAGCAGTCCCGTGCCCGTGTTGTTGCCGGGGATGATGAACATGCGGTTGGGCGGCGCCACGGGCGGCTCCTTGTCCTTGCGTGCCTTCCCCAGCGCTTCGTAGGCTCTTAGCTCCTTGCGGTAAGCTTTCATGCTCTCCGCCACCTGCCGGCGTATTTCCTCGTGTATGGGCTCTATGAGTTTGCGTACCCATACCAGTACACTCTTCCCTGCGGCGGCATGGCCCGTGATGAAGGTCTGCAGGCAGGGATACTGCCATTTGTCCCCGTACTTGCAGCGTACGATGTGCGACAGTGAGGCGCCCAGCACCGTCATTGCTCCCAGCAGGAGCACATCATGCTGTGCCGGGGTCTTGGCAAAGGAGAGGATGCTCTTCAGCGGTTCGGGCCAGTCGTGATCTTGCGGAAAGTAGGGTAGGGGAGAGAGGGGTTCCGTTCCCTTCATTTCCTTTTCCTCTTCCTCGTGCTTCTTTTTTCCTGTTTCTTTTTCTTCATTCTCCACCTTATTATATCGCGCGCACGTGTGTGAGAAAAAAGGACCTGCGTCTGCTGCGTCTGCGTCTGCGTTTTTGTGAGAGGGGGCGACTCTCACTCCGCACATTTCCGCCAGGTGGAACACGCTTCCCAGGTGGATGTCGCCCTTGCAGGTGTGCAGGGCGTTGCTGAACAGTTTCTCCGCCGCCGCACTGTCATGCTTGGGCGAGAGGCTGCACAGGCTCATGAAATCCGCACGGCCCGCCTCGCCGCAGTCCGTGGCGATGGCAAATGCCAGTTGGGTGTATTCCAGATAGGTGGGCGCGATGTCCGCGTGTGATGCCTGTACCGCCTCCGTCAGGCGGTGCAGTTCTTCCAAAAGATTGTTTTTGTAATGATTCATATTCCTTTTTATGTTAATTTGGTTTCGGTATAAGAATACCTCGTTTCTGAATGATTCTGAATAAGCGGCCCGTTGGCCCGTGTGCTGCTATGCCCGTTGGCCGCGTTCTGTTCCGCATGGGGATTGGCACATTAGCCCATGGGCGTCTTGACTCTCATCAAGGCCCTTTCGTCATGCGACAGGAAGCAGGCCCGCACCAGGTCTTTGCCCGAGTAGTCCACTCCTTTGCCCTTGTCTTTGTCCGAGCAGTCGCCATACCTCAGGCGGGCGTATTCCATCAGCCAGTAGATGTTCTCGGCCGCATTCTGTTTCACGTCGCTTGTCCGGCCGAGATCGTAGGGCACGAAAGCCTTCACGCCGTGTCCTCCGGGGCTTACGAACACCAGTTCGGGCAGCAGGAAAGGGTCGTCGAACAACTGCCGGCGCATCCTTTCGGCCTCCTCGCGGCTGTCCAGATGATCCAGATCCAGTATGCTCAATCCCGAAGGAGCCAGCAGCCGGTCGCTCCGGCGGTAGCTGAAAGTTCCGC
The DNA here is from genome assembly GCF_040929485.1 of Phocaeicola sp. RTP21198st1_B8_RTP21198_201120. NCBI lineage: Bacteria > Pseudomonadati > Bacteroidota > Bacteroidia > Bacteroidales > Bacteroidaceae > Phocaeicola > Phocaeicola sp. RTP21198st1_B8_RTP21198_201120. The sequence continues at coordinate 40,707 of NZ_JBCOCI010000006.1, forward strand.
AGGGGGTGACGTATGGCAGGGTGCTCTGTTTCAGCCTGCGGTACTCCTTCTCGTCACCGTATGCGGCGGCTGCGGCTTCGGTCAGTTTCTTCAGCCGCGGGCTGCCGGTGACTATGTTCCATACTTCCTCCAAGGTCAGTTCCTTGTGAGGGACGAGCGTGGCAGGCGTCACGTTTTTCCCGTTAGCGTCCTTCACCGGCGAGATGGGGGGAAGGAAAAAAGATAGTTTACGTTCTTGATTCATGATTCGTTTTGTTTAAAAAGTATTAATTTTGCATCCGCATTTTTTTTGCGTCCTCTGAATTTCTTCCCGAAGGTAGGAAG
>NZ_JBCOCI010000006.1:41040-48190 GCF_040929485.1 Phocaeicola sp. RTP21198st1_B8_RTP21198_201120
GGGATGGAAGGTGTAACGGCTGCGAGAGGCCGGAAAGGTAGTATCACAAAAGACTTTTTATCGTGGGGAATACTGTTTTTATAAAGATTCCGGCATTGGCAATCAGTAGCTTATGCACGGGCCGTGTTAATGGGTTGCATCGTGGAAACGTGCCCGTAACCTCTTGTAAAGGCATCCTGCTTTTTCTTCTTTCAGTCCCATTGTGAAGTAACGTGAAAAAAAAGAGGTTTATTTAATATTTTACAACTTAAAACAAATTTAAAATGTCTAATGCAGAGTGCAGTTTCCCCAAATTGGGAGAGTTTTTAGAGTTATTGATGAATCGGTTGAAGATAACGAAGGTGCGTGTTCTCGGAGATGAGCATGTGGGGCCGGATACTTACGCCTCCCTAAAAAGGGGGTGGATTTGAAAGTGAGTTATTATATTCATTTTGCCGACCATCTGCTGAAAGCGAAGGGCGAGGAGGTGTTCCGCCGCGTAGTGCAGGAGGGAGTGGATGCCTATATCAATAACTGGAAGCGGAAAGAGGCAGCCGAGGAAAAGGCGTACGAGCTGAAGAAACAGGCCGAAAAGCTGGAGGCGCTGAGGGAGAGGATGAAGCAGCATAAGGATATCCTGTAAGGCTGGTTGTCCGTTTTCTTTTTGCTCTGTCATTGGGGAAGTGAGAGAGCCTGAATGAAAATGACCTGTTGTCTTGCTGTAGGGGGCGGGCCTGATTTGTCCGGACCGGCCGGTCACGGCCCATTTGCCCCCTACAGTAATCATGTGGCAGTTGCTCTGGAACTTCCGGGCAGTTTTCCCCTCTCCTGAGGCGGCTCTTTGTTCCTTTCTTAACATAATTGTCATATTCCGCCTAAAAAGTACCCTTTTCGTTTAAATAGTCTAATATAAATGCAATTTATATGAATTAAAGTTTTATCTTTGTCTTTCCTATTGGGAATGAAATACTAACTAATTAATTTAAATCAAAGACAAAATTATGAGAAATCATCTAAAGCATTTCCTCCTGTTGGCAGTTCTGACAATCTGTTTCACTGCTACGGCTGTTGCGCAAGGAACAGTAAAAGGTAAAGTAGTAGATGCCGAGAACAATGAGCCATTGATTGGTGCCACTGTATCGGTCAGCGGTACGACACTGGGTACTGTAACGGATATGGACGGTAACTTTGTGTTGAAACTTACCTCTTCCAAGGCTACTCTTATATTCAAGTACTTGGGGTACAACGAAATTACGCATCAAGTAAAAGGAAGCAATACGATAGACTTGGGTGAGGTCAAGATGTCTCCTGATGCTATTGGTTTGGGTGAGGTCAGTGTTATTGCCTCTATTATAAAGAGTGACCGTCAGACCCCTATTCCTATTTCTAACGTGAAACTGGCCAAGATAGAGGAGAAAATAGGTAATCTGGAATTCCCCGAATTGCTGAAATCAGTTCCTTCGGTGTATGTAACCCGTGAAAGCGGTGGTTATGGTGATTCCCGTATCAATATGCGTGGTTTTGATTCGTCCAACCTGGGCGTGCTGATCAATGGTGTGCCCATCAACGGCATGGAAAACGGTAAGGTTTATTGGTCTAACTGGTCCGGTTTGTCTGATGTGAGCCAGTTTATCCAGGTACAGCGTGGTTTGGGTGCGTCTGCTTTAGGTATTTCTTCTGTGGGAGGAACCATGAATATGGTTACTAAAAGTACCGAAGCCCAGAAAGGCGGATCAGCTTATTTCGGTATCGGTAACGACGGTTTCCGCAAGTATTCGGTTTCTTTCTCTACCGGATTGATGGACAACGGATGGGCTATTACATTCATGGGGTCGCTGAATACGGGAGATGGTTACGTGAAAGGTACCAATTATGAAGGATGGACTTATTTTGGAAATATCTCGAAGGTAATCAACGATCATCATAAATTGTCATTGACAGCTTTCGGAGCTCCCCAGTGGCACAACCAGCGCTCTACCATGCACTATATCGAGGATTACAAGAACAGCCCCGACGGCGGACGTTTCAATAACGGATACGGTTATATCAACGGTGAAGCGGTAGGTAGCGGTTACGGCTATAATTATTATCATAAGCCCCAGGTTTCTTTGAATCATTACTGGACTATCGACGAGAAATCGACACTGACCACTTCTCTATACGGCTCAATGGCTACAGGCGGCGGACGCCGTGCCCGTGGCGCGATGAGCAATTGGCTGACTATTGATAACAACACCGGCCGCCCTAAAGACGGTGCGATGATGACTCCGGACGGTTTGTTCGACTACGAGCGTGCTATGGCTGCCAATGCGGCTTCTCAGAACGGGTCGCAGGTGATCTTTACCAATGCTGTCAATGACCATGACTGGTATGGCATGCTGAGTTCCTATAAGAATCATCTGACTGAGAACCTGACTCTTACGGGAGGTATTGACTTACGTTACTATAAAGGGTATCATACAGAGGAAATTGATGATTTGCTGGGTGGTGAGTTCTATCTGCAGACCTCGCCGCTGGCATTCCAAACCAAGAACCAGCTGCTGAAAGTGGGTGACAAGTTCAATTACTATAGCATTGGAGAGATATTCTGGGGCGGTGTTTTTGCACAGGCTGAATATAATACCGATAAGTGGTCGGGATTCCTGTCGGCATCATTGACCGAAGAGGCTTATAGATACGATGACCGTGGTGGTACGGATTCAAGATACTCTGCCACGGGTGCGGATAAACTGGACAGAGTGTCCAGCCTTCAGAATTTTCTGCCTTGGAGCGTGAAGGGTGGTTTTAACTATAAGTTCAATGACAACCACAATGTATTTGTCAATGCAGGATATTTTACCCGCGCGCCTTTCTTCAACTCTGTCTTTGCAAGCAATACGGCAGCTCCCGAAAAGGATGTACCCTACGAAAAGATTACTACGTTCGAATTGGGTTATGGATTTAGCACGGAACAGGTCAATATTGCATTGAATGGTTATTACACTCAATGGATGGATAAGTCCTTGCGCCGTAAGATCGGTCAGGAATATGCCAACCTTACAGGATTGGACGCAGTCCACATGGGTGTGGAACTGGAAGCGACTTACCGTCCTGTCAAGTTCTTTGAATTGAAAGGTATGTTCTCTTTAGGCGATTGGAAATGGAAAGATGATATTCATTTCACTATGTATGATGAAGCGAATAATCCTATCGGAACATACGACGCTTATCTGAAAGATGTCCATGTGGGTAACTCCGCACAGCTCACTTCCGCATTGAGCGCCTCTTGGGAACCGTTCAAAGGATTTAAAATCTCGGCCGACTACAACTTCTTCGGCAAGAACTATGCAGACTTCGATCCTCAGAACCGGGTGAATGAAGCAGACGCCGGTATTGACTCCTGGAAGTTGCCGGATTATGGTACGATTGATTTGGGTATGAACTATCGTTTCAATATCACCAAAGATATCCGTGCCATCGTATACAGTAATGTATATAATTTGACTAATACGGAATATATAGCCGATGCCAAGGACGGTACGAACCATGACTGGAAAACTGCATTGGTATATTACGGCTTCGGTACTACATGGTCTGCCGGTTTTAAAGTAATCTTTTAATCTCTAAAATAGTCAATAAATATGAAGTTAAAATATAATTTAATTGCATGGTCTCTGTTGGGATTCTTTGCTGCGGCATGTGATCCCATGGACGATATTTATAATGAAATCGATGCGGAAGGTACAACGAACACCCAGACGATGGCGGAATATGTACTGACTGATGCCGATTACGAAACGATCAGCTCTGCGGCGGCGAAGGCTGCCACTTCGGATGCTGAAAAAGCATTGGCGAATGCCGTCAAGACGGATAAGGCTTTGAACGAGTTTGCATCGGCCGAGAAGTATGTTCCTTCCATCATCGCGAAGATGTTGCCTTCATGGGGGAAAGGCTCTTCGGTAGGAGTGACCTATAACTATCAGAATACTCCTTCCGATTACGTACTGGAGTATAGGACAGTAACTAATACTTCTTTGGGTGATAAGGATTATGAGGCCCTGTGGGGCGAAGGCTCTCCCGTGAAGTTCCTGGCTCCGGCACATGCTCCGGCTACCGTATTGCCCGAGTGGCTGGCCGGTCAGTATAAGGATGCGGCAAAAGGTGATCTTGTGCTGGTAGATTACAAATATGACGATGTTGATCCTGAATTTACAGGGGAGGACTTGTACTCTCAGGACTTTGAGTCGGTTACGGCCAATGAGGATATCGTGTTGGAAGGCTGGGAGCAGGTGACTCTGAAAGGCGATAGAAAATGGCAGGGAAAAAACTATAGTAGTAATGGTTACGCACAATTCTCGGCCAATGGCTTTGAGGGTGAGGTGGATACTTGGCTTGTTTCTCCGGCAGTAGCAGTGACGAGCAAAGATGCCGGACTGTCTTTCGACATAAAGTTCGGATACTATAATGCGGATTGTCTGGATGTATTGGTTTCCGATACATATGCGGGAAATGGTTCGATTGATATGGCACAGTGGACTAGCGTGAAAGACCAGTTTACTTTTCCTGAAGGACCTGCCAACGGTTACAATGATAATTTTGTGAATGTAGGGAAAGCCGGTCTGGAGGCATACAATGGCAAAAGCGTTTATGTTGCGTTCCGCTATGTAGGCGAGGGGCCCAAGGCGAAAACCACGACTGTTCAGCTCGATAATGTAAGTATTTCATCGGCTGTATTGGCTCCGACGAATGAAAAGCCTTATAATGCATTGTATCAGTTTGACGGAACGGCTTGGAAGGTTAAAGAAGATAGCAGATTGGTTGTAGTGACTCCTGCCGATTATGACGCTATGGGAAGCCCGGGCAGTCATGATAACTTCAGCACTTCGGATGCTCCGGAGAATTATCTGCCCCAGTTCCTGGCTCAGAAATTTCCATATGCCCAGGAAGGGGATTCAAAAGCCGTCATGTACAAATATTATAATAAGGTAACGACGATGGAGGTGGACGAGTATTTGTTCAAGGAGGGTACATGGGTTCTGAATAACAATATTGAACTGAAAGAAAAAGTGAATTTTGTACATAATGGAACCGAGTGGTTGTTTGATCCGACGGTAACGAAATCATTGGCTTCCGAAGATTATTTGATTTTGGAAAATTGGGTGAAAGCGAATAAGGATGCCGGGTATATGGATGCCAAATATGGAAACTCGGAATACTGGTTCGGTGGCAGCTCTTATTATGTAAACTTCAATATCCAGTTGGCTAAACGCCGTTCGAATGACCCCGACGGGGTGGTTCCGGCAGATGATAAAGAGGCTGAGGCTTATTTGTTGTCTATGGTTCAGGAGGGTATTGAACTGATCTTGGCAACAGAGTATCCTACAGCTGGCGCGCAAGTAAGTGGGGTTGATTGTTTCTATGTCATTTCTGCAAAAGTGTATAATGGGCTTGAAACATTTACTTATACTTATACTTTCAAAGGTTTAGGAAATGCTAAATTTGAACTGCAAGGTGAACCTGAAGTAACAAAATAAGGTTTTAAACTTGAAGATAAATAAAGTGGGTGTCAAAAACTCAGTTTTTGAAAATATGAACTTATAATCTGAAATTTGAGCATCCTAAAAGACTAAAGAAAGGGTCGTATCATTACTCCATACAGAGTTTGATACGACCCTTTTAAGTGTTATAGTTACTATCTGTAACTTTTCGGAGCAGTCATTCTAGTTCTTGGACACGTTTCTTTATTGTTGCTTACAGTTTATAAGTAGAGAATGTGAACTCATTTTGGGGGGTAGAAAAGTAATGATCTTAAATCTGTTGAATGATATTTCTTTGAATATTTACAGACTGTAAGTTAAAAACATAAGGAGTTGACCGGCGGAACAGCCCTTTTTCTTTTTTATTACGAAACTCTTTATACAGTTATTTCCGTCTTTGTATAAACGCTTTCCCCCTATAGAGGTGAGTGACATATTGGAACATTAACAATTTATTAGCAGATAACTTTCTTGAAATCCGCTTTTTTTTCGTTCCTTTGTATTGAACTGCTTTCAACAGAGTTAAAACAACTTTAAATATCAAACGCTTATGTGTAGTGAAGGATTGCGTGAAAGATATGTAAATCCCTATACGGACTTTGCATTCAAATTATTGTTTGGAACCGACTTGAACAAAGAAATTCTTATTGGCTTCCTGAATGCCTTGTTCGACGGCAAGCAGGTCATTGAGGATGTCACCTACTTGAACACAGAGCATCTGGGCAGCAAAGAGACTGACCGCCGGGCTGTCTTTGATGTCTATTGTGAAAATGAAAAAGGAGAAAAGATTCTGATAGAAATGCAGAGAGGGGAGCAACAGTTTTTCAAGGACCGGAGTATTTACTATGCTACCTATCCTATCAGGGAACAGGCTATTAAAGGGGAAATCTGGGACTATGAACTGAAAGCGGTGTATGTGATCGGTATTTTGAATTTTGCCTTGGATGATGTTTCGTCTTCCAGCTTCCGCCATGAAGTGAAGCTGATGGATACAACTACTCATGAAGTGTTTTTTGACAAACTGACTTTTGTGTATCTGGAAATGCCCAAATTCCATAAAACCGAGCAGGAGTTGGATACGTTGTTTGATAAATGGATGTTTGTGCTCAAGAATCTGGCCCGTTTGATGGAACGCCCCACTGCCCTTCAGGAACGTGTGTTCAACCGGCTGTTTGAGGCTGCCGAAATTGCTCAGTTCTCAAAAGAGAACCTTTATGCCTATGAGGAGAGTTTGAAAGTATATAGAGATTGGAACAATGTGATTGATACAGCTATTCAGAAAGGCATTGCGAGAGGGATGGAGGAAGGACTTGTGAAAGGGATGGAGGAAGGCATTGCGAAAGGGATGGAGGAAGGCATTGCGAAAGGGATGGAGAAAGGCATTGCAGAAGGTGAATGGATGAAAGCCCAAACTATTGCAGGAAATTTAAAGAATGCCGGGCTTTCCATAGCTGAAATCGCAAAAGTTACCGGACTTTCGGAAGATGAGATAAACTCCCTTTGATTCTTCGGATAAGAGCATAAAAAAACTCCTCTGATATAATCAGAGGAGCTGTTCTTTTTGAAGTAAAATGAGTTATGCTTCAGCAGGAGCTTCAGTAGTTTCAGCAGCAGGTGCTTCTTCAGCAGGAGCGTTAGCGGCTTCTGCTTCAGCC
>NZ_JBCOCI010000006.1:48257-60546 GCF_040929485.1 Phocaeicola sp. RTP21198st1_B8_RTP21198_201120
TATTCAGCTGATTCAGCTTTTGGTTCTTCAGCCTTAGGAGCTTCAGTTGCAGGAACTTCAACAGCAGCAGGAGCAGCTTCAGCAGCTTTCTTTTCAGCTACTTTCTTGGCAATTTCTTCATTTACTTTCTTTTCAGCTTCCAAACGAGCTTTTTCTTCAGCTTTCTTTGCTTCGTCCAGTTTAGCCTTCAAAGTAGCCAGACCGGATTGTTTGTTGTTTTTCCAAGCTTCGAATTTAGCTTCAGCTTCTGCTTCTGTGAATGCGCCTTTGGCAACACCCCCCAGCAAGTGCTTTTTCATGTAAACACCTTCTTTTGACAGGATGTTACGTACTGTATCAGTAGGCTGTGCACCGCACATTACCCAATGAAGTGCGCGTTCAAAATTCAAATCTACTGTGGCAGGATTGGTATTAGGGTTATAAGTACCAATTTTTTCAGTAAATTTACCATCACGTGGAGCTCTTACGTCTGCGATAACGATTGAATAAAACGCATAACTTTTGCGTCCGTTTCTTTGCAATCTGATTTTAGTTGCCATTTCTAAATAATGTTTTTATAATTAATGATTTGAATTAATGCTAATAACCCGTATTAGCGGGTGCAAAGGTAAGACTTTTCTTTTGAACCGCAAAGATTTGGATGAGATAAAATATAATTTTTATAAAAAGGTGGACAGACATAGTGTTAATCGCTAGAAAAATTATATATTTGCAACAGTTACAATTTAACTAAAAATAAAAGAATTATGATTTCACAAAAATTACAAGACGCAATTAATGCTCAGATTGTAGCCGAAATGTGGTCGGCCAATCTTTATCTTTCCATGTCTTATTTTTTCGCTGCGAAAGGCTATGAAGGTTTTGCTTCATGGATGAAAGCGCAGGCTCATGAGGAGAATGATCACGCTGATATGTTGGCGCAATATGTGATGAAACGTGGCGGACAAGCCAAGGTGGGGGCTGTGGATGCTGTTCCTCAGGAATGGGCCTCTCCGCTGGATGTGTTCGAGCATGTATACAAGCATGAATGCCATGTTTCCGAATTGATTGACAAACTGGTAGATGTTGCTTCTGCTGAAAAGGACAAGGCTTCTCAGGATTTCTTGTGGGGATTTGTACGCGAGCAGGTGGAAGAGGAAGCTACCGTTCAAGGTATTTTGGACAAGATCAAGCTGGGTGGTGATGTGGCTTTGTATCACTTGGATATTCAGCTTGGCGCAAGAAAATAAGCGATAAGAGAAACGAATGCCTGTTTTTTTTCTTCTGCAGATAAAGATGCAGGTGTTTATTGGAAATAGAAAGTGGGTGTGTCCCAATTCAGTTTTTGGAAATATGAACTTATAATCTGAAAATTGAGCATCCTAAAAGACTAAAGAAAGGGTCGTATCATTACTCCATACAGAGCTTGATACGACCCTTTTAAGTGTTATAATTACTATCTGTAACTTTTAGGAGCAGTCATTTTTGTTTTGACACGCCTCCTTGCTTTTTTACAGTATTTCTCTCAGCCATTTTTCTAATTCTCTCGTCCATTGGCGCTTATAGGTAAAGCTGTCGCGGAAGCCCCAGCCGTGGCCGCCGATAGGATAGGTGTGGAGGGAAGCAGGGACTTTATTCTTTACCAGCGCCAGGTAATAGCTCACGCTGTTGCTGACGGGTACAGCTCCGTCATCGCTGCTATGCATGATGAAGGCGGGAGGAGTGTCGCCTGTTACTTGCAGTTCATTGGAGTAAAGTCTCACTAGCTCTTCTGACGGGCTTTTTCCTAAAAGATTGTCACGTGAGCCCTTATGGCAGTTGGACAGATCCATGCTTATGACGGGATAAAACAGGATCTGAAAATCCGGACGCGTTCCGGCTGTATAGTGGGTGGCTGCCGTACTGGCCAGATGTCCGCCTGCAGAGGCCCCCATGATACCCACTTTTTGAATATGCCATTCGTTGGCGTGTTCTCTCATCAGCCGGATAGCCTGATGGGCGTCGCTCAACGGTACATCATGGTGTCCGTTTGGCATACGGTATTTCAATACGGCGTATGTGATGCCTTGTGCGTTGAACCAGTCTGCCATATCGTGCCCTTCGTGATTCATTGCCAGGCGTATGTATCCCCCTCCGGGACAAGCCACGACGGCCAGTCCGTTCGGTTTGGCTGCCGGATAAACGGTAAGGGTAGGCTCGCTGACATTGGAAATCCGGTTGTTCTCTAATTTCTGCTCGGGGGTGGTGATGCCGTTGGAGTTGGGGGCGCCATCGGGCCATAATTCCAACTCTACAGGTTTCTGGGCAGACAATGCGGTAGAGATTGCAAGTAAACTCATTAGTAAGATTCGTTTCATATAGCTTTTATTTTCATGGTATTTGAAAAAGGGTTATTTTTTCTTGATATGCATACTGGCTTTAACCAGCCATATGATCAGGAGGATATAGGCGACTATTGACAGTACTTCGCTCAACGGGTTGCTCAGCCATTCTTCATTGACCAGATTGATACCGCCAAAGCGCATGGCGGCACTGACAACCCCCATCAATGCGCCTCCGGCTATGAATCCGGATGCCAGCAAAGTTCCCTTCTCGCCACGTTCGGCGTTCACCGCCTCGTCTTTGCTGCGGGTAGTGACATACCAGTTCACCGCTCCGCCTACCAGCAACGGCAGGTTCAATTCCAGTGGAATGAACATACCCAGCGCAAAAGCCAGTGCGGGTACTTTGAAGTAGGTCAGCACCAATGCCAGTACGGCACCTATTCCGTAAAGCAGCCAGGGAGCGCCTACACCGTTCATCAACGGGTCTATTACGGCTGCCATCGCGTTGGCCTGCGGAGCTGCCAATGCGCCGGTGGAGAAGCCGTAGGTCTTGTTCAGGATCATGATGACGCCGCCCACAGTTGCTGCCGATACCAGTGTGCCGAGGAATTTCCATGTTTCCTGTTTGGCAGGAGTACTGCCCAGCCAGTAACCTATTTTCAAGTCTGTGATGAACCCGCCTGCCATAGAGAGTGCCGTACAAACCACACCACCCATAACCAGTGCGGCAACCATGCCGGTAGCGCCTTTTAGTCCAACGGCAACCATTACTACCGAGGCAAGTATCAGTGTCATCAGTGTCATTCCCGATACTGGGTTAGTGCCGACTATGGCGATAGCGTTGGCGGCTACGGTGGTGAACAGGAATGCAATGCCGGCTACGAGCAGGATGGCTACAATGCTGTGTAATACATTTCCATGCATCACATCAAAAAAGAAGAACAGTAAGATCAGCAGGATGGTGAAGATGGAACCGAAGGCGATCACTTTCATGGAAAGGTCTTTTTGCGTGCGGATGACGTTTGCTTCCACCTTCTTGCCGCCCATCTCTTTGGCGGCCAGTCCCACAGCACTCTTTATAATGCCCCATGAGCGCACGATACCGATCACACCGGCCATGGCGATACCACCGATACCGATACTTTTGGCATATTCCTTGAATATAAGTTCGGGTGACATTTCGCTAATGGTTTGTGTCAAGGCCGGATTCCATGCATTCAGCACTTGATCGCCGAACAACAGGGCCATACCCGGAACAATAACCAGCCATACCACTAATGAACCGGCACAAATGATAGCCGCGTATTTCAAGCCGACAATATAGCCTAAGCCTAATACTGCCGCACCGGTGTTTATTTTCATCACCAGTTTGGCTTTTTCGGCAACCATCTCACCCCAGCCGCATACGCGGGTGGTGAAGTTTTCATTCCACCAGCCGAATGTGGCTACAATGAAATCATACAGACCTCCTATTAGCCCTGCAAAAAGCAATGGCTTTGCCTGGCTTCCGCCTTTCTCGCCGGAAACAAGCACTTGCGTACTGGCAGTGGCTTCGGGGAAGGGATATTCGCCATGTTTGTCGCTGACGAAATATTTACGGAAGGGGATGAGGAACAGGATTCCCAGAATACCTCCCAGCAGTGAGCTGACAAACATCTGAAAGAAGTTGACTGTCATTTCGGGGTATTTGTCCTGCAATATATAAAGGGCGGGCAATGTGAAGATGGCTCCTGCCACTATGACTCCCGAACAGGCACCGATGGATTGGATGATGACATTCTCACCTAACGCGTTTTTACGCTTGGCGGCTCCCGATACACCTACGGCGATGATGGCGATAGGGATGGCGGCTTCAAAAACCTGTCCCACTTTTAATCCCAGGTAAGCTGCGGCCGCCGAGAATAATACCGCCATGGCGATACCCCATAGCACAGACCATAGGTTTACTTCGGGATATTTTTTGTTTGGTGACATGATGGGGTGATATTGTTCCCCCGGTTTCAGAGGTCGGAACGCGTTATCGGGCAATCCAACCGATTTTTCTTCTTCTTGTTTCATGTTTCTCTATGTTATTATTTTTGAAATTTATCATAATAAATGCCCAAAAATAGTGAAAAAATAGAGAAACATCCTCATGATTTGATTAGAATATCTGAAATTTCAATCCAAATGATAGTCTCAGATAGTCATCGGGTTTCAAATAACTGTTGTTGAACGCACTGACAACGTATAAATCGCATGTGCTGATTTCGTAGAATGCGGTGATACTTTTAGAGAACTTCCGGTACTTTTCGGGCACGTCGAAACGGACGCGTTGTCCCAGAAAGATATGGGTGCGGATACGGGTGGAAAATCCGTAGTATCCACGGGGATAGCGCTCGGGTTCGCTTGTCCAGAAATCATCGCTGAATACGGTGTTGAAATAGATTCCGGTAGTCAGCGGTTCCAGCGAGAAGTCTTTGCCCAGCCAGATACTCCACGGGATATAATTCTGTTTCAAGGTCATGGTCATCTTGAAATGTTTGGATGAGTAGCGGGGGATGAAGCCCAAAAGAAGATCGGTTTCCCATTGGCCTCTTTTTCCATAATCCCAGCCTATGCCCCAGGATAACAGGCCCATTCCACCGGCGTACTGTAATTTGGTGTGGGTGGGGATCAAAGCTTCCCACGCACGCCTGTAACGGTGTACGCGCTTGTCGTATTTATGGTGCCGGTTTGGCATTTGGGTTACAATATCTTCCTCTTGGTTTTGAACGGAAGGAGAGGGGACAAGTATGCTGTCTTTGGATAAGATGGAGTAAAGTGTATTATTTTCTTGGGCTTGTGCCGTAAAAGGCAATAGTGGCCACAATAGGTTCAGAAATATCTTTTTAAAATTCAACTGTTTCATAATCGTAGGTTCCATCTTCTTTAATGGTGAATAATAAGTAGATGCGTTTGTCTATGCAGGGGCATTGGAAATACAGAACTCCGTCGTTGAATAGATCATCTACTGCGAATTTGTGTTCATGGCCGTAAAGACAGAACTGGACTTTGGGGAACTGGTTGACGTATAGTTGGAAGATTTTTGCTACATTGTTGTTGAATACAAATTCAAAAGGTTTTACGTGCATTGCGAATACCGTTTTTTCTATTTCAGGCGACAGGTTGTTCAGTTCATTTTCTATAAAGTTGAAATCGGGAACCGGTTCCGAATAATCATATTCCATCGCATTGGTATTGAGGCAGATAAAGCGTACATTTCCGGCTGTGAAGGCGAAGTTGGGATCTCCATAAATGGCCCTGTATGCGTCTTCACCTGTACCCAGACAGTCGTGATTGCCTAAAAGGCATACGTAGGGCATCTGGAATTTGTTAAATATGTCCCGCATCCATATGAATTCTTTTGTGACACCGAAGTCGGACTGGTCTCCTCCGTGAATGACAAAGTCTATGTCACCACGGGCATTGAGGGCTTTTACAACATCCTCGGTAGAGTTGTACCATCGTTGGGTATCACTGATCATGGCAAAGCGGATTGTTTTTTTGCCTTGCATTTTGTTTTCTATCAACTGGATGTTTTTGTTGTTCAGTTCTCTTTCTCCTGTAATATGTACATCGTATGGATGGGTTTCCAGCATGTCACAGCCACTGAAACAGAGGGCCAGTAGGACAAAGAATAATAGCTTGTTTGTCATTGTTCTCTTAAATTTGCTGCAAAGTACGTTATTTTAATCAGAATAAGAGTGGCTTATTATTGGGGAAAAATGTTCTTTTTTTCTTATTTTTTTGTTTTTACTTGCATACAGGCAGGCGGGGCAGTGTTTTCCGGATATAAAAAGAGGATGTATCAAACTCGAATCTTCTTTTGTTTTGATACATCCTCTCTCTTATGATGTGAGAATTCTATTCGGCAGCTGTGCCTTTCGGGGTCATGTCACCTTCTATATAAAGACGTGTCATCTCATTTTTCCCGTTTGTGCGGATAGTGATTGATTTCTTGAAATGTCCCGGAAATTTGCCGGCTCCATTATAAGTCACTGTTATCTGTCCGCTTTCACCCGGTTTGATGGGCTCTTTAGGATATTGGGGAACAGTACATCCGCAAGATGCGATCGCTTGATGGATGACTAGGGGACCATCTCCCGAATTTTTGAATTTGAAAACACAGGTAACTTTCGGGCTTGACTCGGGAAATGAACCGAAATTATGTGTTGTTTTCTCAAAGGTTATTTCTGCTTCTCCTTGAGATTGCCATACGGCTGCGTATGTGGTTAACCCTATAATCAACAATAATGTTGAAAGCAAAATTTTCTTCATTAGTTCCACTGTTTAAAAATTATCGGGGCTAAATTACTGTTTTTTTTATAAAAGGTCTTTAACTGTTAGTGAAATAAATGGTAAATTAACACCTTTAAAAATAAGGGACAAAGATTATCAACCCTATGATGGCGGCAAATATGGCGCAAATCAGTACGGCTCCTGCTGCTATGTCCTTTACGGCTCCGGCCACAGGATGGTAGTCCGGGGATACCAGGTTTACCAGGCGTTCTATGGCTGTGTTGAATGCTTCGGCAGCCAGTACCATTGCAAAGCACAGGAGGATGACAAGCCATTCGGTGCTTGTTATTTCCAACCGGATGCCTGCAATGGTTACGGCGATGATGGCTGTGCAATGTATCCAGGCATTGTGTTCCTTACTTAAAAAACTACATACGCCTTTCCAGGCGTATGTAAAGCTTTTTAGTCGTTTATGCAGTTCATTCATTTTTTTTAAGCTTGGGATGGGTTTATCCTCTGTTTACCTGTTTTACTCCTTTTACTGTCTTTATCTTTTTTACTAATGATTCCAGCTTTGAAGTGTCATCTACCATTACGGTCATCATGCCGCTGAACAGCCCGTCGTGCGAGTCGATGCTGATGGAACGGAGCAGGATATCGTTTTCCTTATTGATAATGGAGGTGATATTTGTCACAATTCCTATATCATCATGACCGACGATGCGCAGCGTGATGGGGTATTGTTTGCCGTGGCTTTTTCCAGCCCAACGCGCCTTTACGATACGGTAGGCAAAACGTGATTGCAATTCTCGTGCGTTAGGGCAGTCGGTACGGTGTATTTTGATTCCTCCGCTGATGGTTACAAACCCGAATACATCATCGCCATAGATAGGGTTACAGCATTTGGCTAATTTGAAGTCCAGTCCTTTCAAATTCTGATCAATGACCAGCACATCCTCTTTGAAGGTCTTGTCATCCTGTGCTGTCTGCATGCTGAAATTCTCGGCGCTGCGATAGACAATATCTTCCCGGTTTTCCGTTTCCTTTTTCTTCAGTTCCAGGTATTTTTCGATGATGTCGTTCGCATCTCTTGTCTCGTTGGCTATGTCCTGGTAGAACTCGGTTACGGTTTTGTATCCCAGCTTTTTTATCAGGCGCATCATCACTGCTTCGTCGTATTCCAGCTTGCGGTTCTTGAATTTACGTTCTATGGTCTCTTTGGCGAACTCTGTCTGGCGGGCTTCTATCTCTTTGATGGCCTGGCGTATTTTGGTTCTTGCCTTCGAAGTGGTGACGATGTTCAGCCAGTCGCGTTTGGGTGTCTGGGTGTTTGAAGTCATGACTTCTACTTGGTCGCCGCTGTTCAGCGTTTGCTTTAATTGTGCGTTCTTTCCGTTCACCTTTGCTCCGATACACTTGGAACCCAGTTTGCTATGGATGGCGAAGGCAAAGTCCAGTACGGTCGCTCCTTTCGGCATCTTGTACAAGTCACCTTTGGGGGTGAATACGAATACTTCGTCTTCGTATAATTCCAGTTTGAACTGGTCCATCACTTCCAGGTCACTGTCGGCGTTCTCCAGTGTTTCCCGGATGGAGGTCAGCCATTCATCTAAACCGCTTTCTCCTTTTACGCCTTTGTAACGCCAGTGGGCTGCCAGACCACGTTCTGCTATCTCGTCCATGCGTTCGGTGCGTATCTGTACTTCCACCCATTTGCCTTCAGGACCCATTACAGTGGTGTGTAAGGATTCGTATCCGTTACTTTTGGGTACGGAGAGCCAGTCGCGCAGGCGTTTGGGATTGGGCATATACATATCGGTCACAATGGAATATACCTGCCAGCATTCTTGTTTTTCCTTGTCGACGGGAGAGTCCAGAATGATTCGGATGGCAAACAAGTCATACACTCCTTCGAAGGGACATTTCTGTTTCTTCATTTTCTGATAGATGGAATGGATGGACTTGGTACGCCCTTTCATGTGGAACTTTAATCCTGCTTCTTCCAGCTTGTGCTGTATCGGTTCGATAAAGGCGGCTATGTATTTGTCACGGGAGGCTTTCGTTTCGTTCAGTTTGTCCTTTATATGATAATATACGTCGTGTTCGGTATATTTCAAGGAAAGGTCTTCCAGTTCCGATTTCAGTTTGTATAGCCCCAGCTTATGTGCCAGCGGTGCGTACAGATAGGCAGCTTCGTTGGCTACTTGGGTGCGTGCTTCTATATTGGGAGTCTCCTTTATCTGTCTCATCAGGTTCACGCGGTCTGCAATGATGATCAGAATAACACGCATGTCTTCGGCAAAAGAGAGTAGCAGGTTGCGGAAATTTTCCGATTCTATGGTAGGGCTTTTGGAGTATAGCTCATTGATTTTCACAAGACCGCGTATGATCCCCGCTACATCCTCTCCATATTCCTGTTGTACAGATGCTAAGGTGCATAAATGGTTCTTTACCGATTCGTGCAGCATGATCCCCAGGATGGAAGCCCGTTTCATCCCAATTTCTTCGGCCACGATGACGGCGGTCTGCATATCTTTGATGATAGGATTCATCCCGAAACAATTTCGTGGCAGGTTACCTTCGGCAACTGCTTTTATGAGGTGTATTTTTAACTTATGGCAATCACCCTTCTGCAAGGTGTCGCCGGATAATTGCAGCAATCGTTTATAGAGGGCGAACAGTTGCTCACGCTCTTTGGCTGTGAAAAATGCTTTTTCTTCCATAACACGTGAAATCTTTTCGAGGGTAAAGGTAGTTTTTTTCTTTATTTATTAGGTAGTGTTCTCGCATTTTTTTGTATTTTTGGGCAATTAATAGTGAAAGAATAAGGTAACAATTTATTTAAACCATATAAAATCATGTACTTATGTTAACACCTGAAGACAAAGACTTATTAGTGAAAAAAGGAATTTCCGAGCAGCAGATTGCAGAACAACTGGCTTGCTTTGAAAAGGGTTTCCCATTTTTGAAGCTGGATGCAGCCGCTTCTGTTGAAAAGGGAATCATGGCTCCCGCCGAAAATGAAATGAAAAATTATTTGGAAGCATGGGATACATATAAGGAAGGTGAGAAAACCATCGTGAAGTTTGTACCCGCCTCTGGTGCTGCCAGCCGCATGTTTAAGAATTTGTTCGAATTCCTGGGGGCTGATTACAATACTCCGAAGACAGATTTCGAAAAGAAATTTTTCGACCATATTCATAGCTTCGCATTCTACAATGACTTGAATGCGGCTTGTATGGATAATACAGGAAAGAATATTGATGCTTTGATGGCCGGGAAGGATTATAAACCTATAGTAGCCAATCTGCTGGAAGCTGCCGGCTTGAACTATGGGGCATTACCGAAGGGGTTGTTGAAATTCCATCGGTATGCGGATGGTGTGCGTACGCCGCTGGAAGAACATTTGGTGGAAGGCGCGTTGTATGCGGCAGGCAGAACCGGAAAAGTGAATGTGCATTTCACCGTTTCTACGGAACATCGTGAATTGTTCACAAAGCTGGTGGAAGAGAAGGTTGCCGTTTATGCAAAGAAGTATGGAGTAGAATATGATGTGTCATTTTCTGAACAGAAACCGAGTACGGATACGGTTGCTGCCGATATGGAGAACAAACCTTTCCGCGATAAAGGCAAACTGTTGTTCCGTCCGGGAGGGCACGGCGCGCTGATTGAGAATCTGAATGATCTGGATGCCGATGTTATCTTTATCAAGAATATAGATAATGTGGTGCCCGATCGCTTGAAAGAGGATACTGTTATGTATAAAAAGCTGATTGCGGGGGTACTGGTTACTCTGCAGAAGCAGGTATTTGAATATCTGGAATTGCTGGATGGCGGTAAATATACACATGCGCAGCTGGAAGAGATCATTCGTTTCTTACAGCAGACTTTATGTTGCCGCAAACCGGATATCAAGGATCTGGAAGATGCCGATTTGGTTATTTATCTGCGTAAGAAGTTAAACCGTCCGATGCGTGTATGCGGTATGGTGAAGAATGTGGGTGAACCGGGAGGCGGCCCGTTCCTGGCTTATAATGCGGATGGTACTGTTTCACTGCAAATTTTGGAAAGTTCTCAGATTGACATGAATGATCCGGCCAAGAAAGAGATGTTCGAGAAAGGTACTCACTTTAATCCGGTGGATTTGGTGTGTGCGGTACGAGATTATAAAGGAAACAAATTCGACTTGGTGAAGTATGTGGATAAGGCTACAGGTTTTATCTCTTATAAATCAAAGAACGGTAGAGAACTGAAAGCATTGGAACTTCCGGGCTTGTGGAATGGTGCGATGAGTGACTGGAACACTGTTTTCGTTGAAGTGCCGTTGAGTACCTTTAATCCGGTGAAGACTGTGAATGATTTGTTGCGTGAACAGCATCAATAACCCCTTTTTATTGTAGATTACATGGATTTATACAGATCGGAAGATTTGTGTAAATCCGTGTAGTTTTTTTGTGAAATTAATTTATATACCCTTGATTACTAACCTATAATTAAAAAGAATGAACCTGCTGACCTTTATTGCTCCACTGGCTGTGGCGGCAACTTTTATGATGCCGGCCGATGCCGCAAATCACAAAGAATTACCGGCATTGGGAAATACTCATATTCAAGTATTCGACAAGACCCCTGTTTGTTTTCGTCCCGACTCTTTTCCTAATTATACTCCTGCCAATGCTGACGGAGTGATCCGTCTGGTAAACGGGCGTATTATTTTAAAGAAAATAACCTTGCCCGATTACAAAAGAGATGTGGATGTTACCCTGAAAGTAACTGTAGCTTCCAATGGTGACCGTTGGGATAAATCTGGCTCTTGTTTTGTGCTTCCCAAAGAATCGGTGATCAATCTGATGAATATAGCCGAAGGCAAGAGGGCGTTTCCTGCGGTAGACAGTGCCAAATATGAAAAAATGATTGGTATTGTTCCGGGTAAGGATTATGTGCCTACCCTTGAACTGATGCGTTTTATGACCCCGTTCGGTGTGGGGTATTATAGTTCGGATAATGATTCTTTGAGCAGCAAGAGACGTCCTGTATATATCCCGAAATGGGAAAAGAGTGTGACTTGGGTGCAGGATATTACCGATCTTTATCCGGCATTGGAGAGAGAGGCATACGTGGGAATTTATATTGATACATGGACTGCCGAGGGGTATGTGGCCAGCATGGAATTGGACGTGAAGGAGAGTAAGATTACTTGCGACGTGATGCCGGAGCGCCGTGTGAAGCCTTTGATGAATACGGTGTATTATATCGGACAGACTTATCCGGATATTTTCTCACGCAAAGATGTGGTGATGGATTTTGATATGTCGAAAGCTGCCAAGAATGTTCGTTTGAAGTATATTGTTACAGGTCACGGGGGGCATAGTGGCGGAGATGAGTTTGTGGAGAAACGAAACATTGTGTCTGTTGATGGCAAGGAGGTGTTGAATTTCATTCCTTGGCGTGACGACTGTGCTTCTTTCCGCCGTTTTAACCCGGCTACAGGAGTATGGCTGATACCACGAGTTGCCGCATATATAGGTGATAAGGGTTATACGACAAAAGAGATTGAAGAACCTTTGGCTTCTTCAGATTTATCCCGTTCCAATTGGTGTCCGGGTAGCGATGTGATGCCTGAGGAGGCTGTTATTGGTGACTTGCCGGCCGGTAAACATTCTTTTAAGGTAAGTATCCCTGAGGCACAACAGGTGGATGGCAATAAATTGAATCATTGGCTGGTT
>NZ_JBCOCI010000006.1:60556-84548 GCF_040929485.1 Phocaeicola sp. RTP21198st1_B8_RTP21198_201120
TGGGAGGAATAACTTTTCCCAATTATTAATAGCTGCTGGAGCAGTTTGAATCTTTCCGAATATGAATGGTGAATTTCTTTCGGAAGGATTCAAATCCTCTTTGCGGTAAATAATGAACATTATTTGTTTTTTCTTTTCATGCTGCGGATGATTTCTTTGTCCTCCGTGCTTACCCGATAAGATTCTATGATTTTTTGTAGCGCTTTATTGTAGGTAAAGTCATCTAAATGATTTTCCTTCAGATAGTTCACCGTCTTTTGAGGAAATTTGACATAACATACGGATAAAGCCCATGCTACAGCCATCTTCACATAATATCCTTCGTGACTGATCCGGTCCATCCATTGCAATACGTTGTTTATATACTCTTCGTCAATATAATGAGCCATTGCCATTACTACTCCGAAACGTATCTCATATTCTTTGTCGGATTTCATCCAGTTTTCCAAAAATAGCCAGACCTTTTTCTTGTTCTTGTCAACAAACCGTTGTTTGCCGTAAAAGTCAAAAGTGTCACAAACAGACCAACTGTTGATGATGGTAACAAACCGGGCAACCAGTGAAAGATATGCTTCTATGTCTTTCATTCTCAGATTGCTTATTACCATACCTTGCAACATACGTTCTTCCATATAATAAGTATCCGCAGTCTGTAGATAACTCTCCCAGTCATCTTTGGCAATTTGTGCTCCTAACCGCCTTAGGGCAGGGATGCGGATACCCAATACATTTTCTATTCCCGGATGTAGCGATTCGGTGAACTTTTTATTTCCATTTTCTGCCAGTTGCAGCAAATTTTCTTTTATGGTCAATCCGTTGATACGATATTCGTCCATTTTGTTTTTGTAAGATAGGGTTAGATTTTCAGTCCCATGATATAATCGTTCATATAATATCCGTTGCCTATATGGAAATCTCCTTCTGCAACTTTTTCCATTCCTAAATGTTGGTAGAATTGTAAAGCCTTATTGTTACGGTTTACATTCAAGTGCATTTCGCAAGGTCCGGGATGGATTTCTTTAATTGCTTTGACGGCCTGCTCAAATAGTGCTTTGCCCAACCGGCAACCTTGAAAACGAGGAAGTACATAGATTTTCTGCAGATGAAATAAATGTTCTCCTTCGGGCTGTATGGAAACATATCCGGCAGCTTCTCCATCTTTGTAAGCTATGTAATAGATGTGCCCTTCTTCTTCTATTTGTTTACGCAGATTTTTCGGAGAGTACATCCAGTCCATCATGTAATCCAATTGTTCTTTTGAAAGAATTTCCTGGTAGGTGGCCGGAAATACAATCTGAGCCATCTCGTTAATCAACTGAATATCATTGGTTGTCGCTTTTTGTATGGTAAACATGATCTTTATATCTTTTTAGGGTTATAACGAGAGACAAAGATAAACTTTTTACAACAAAAAAAAGGGGACTTCCTTTCTTTTACTTGTTTAAATATTAATTTATGCAAAATAATAGATCTATGCAATACAAGGTACTGATATAATACATATATTTGTGCCAAACAAAGTATTATAAATTATGAATGTAGACAATGTACGATCTCAGATGCGCAAAGGAATGCTGGAATACTGCATTTTATTGTTGTTGCACAAAGAGCCGTCATATGCTTCGGATATCATTCAAAGATTGAAAGAAGCCCGGCTCATTGTAGTAGAAGGGACGCTTTATCCGCTGCTTACCCGGCTGAAAAACGATGACCTGCTCTCATACGAATGGGTAGAGTCTACTCAGGGACCACCTCGTAAATATTATAATCTCACTCCTCAGGGTGAAATATTCCTTAGCGGATTGGAGACTGCTTGGGAGGAGTTGACGAATACAGTGAATCATTTAAAAAACAATTAAAAACAGGATACAATGAAAAAGACTTTAACCATAAATTTAGGAGGTACCGTTTATCATATAGACGAAGACGCTTACCACTTGTTGGATAATTATTTAGCTAATTTACGCATTCACTTTCGTCGTGAGGAAGGTGCGGAGGAGATTGTACATGATATGGAATTACGCATATCTGAACTGTTTGCTGACCGTTTGAATGAGGGCAAACAGGTTATTACCATTGAGGATGTGGAAGAAATCATAGCCCGGATGGGTAAACCTGAAGAACTCTCTGGTGAAGGGAATGGAGAAACATCCGGTTCGGAAAAGACAAAAGGGACCACTGTACGCCGTCTGTTTCGTGATCCGGACAATAAAGTGCTGGGTGGTGTGGCTTCCGGATTGGCCGCTTATATGGGATGGGATGTTACTTGGGTACGTATCATTCTATTGGTTCTTGGCTTCTTTGTTCATGGGGTGATATTGGCTTATATCATAGCGTGGATTATTATTCCTATGGCGCGTACTGCCCCCGAGAAGCTGGCTATGAAAGGGGCTGCTATTAATGTGGAGAATATAGGCAAGACTGTAACAGACGGATTTGAAAAAGTGAATGATTATGTACGCTCAGATCGTCCTAGAAGTATCTTGCAAAAGATAGGGGAGGGGATTGTGTCTGTGGCGGGGTTCCTTATCAAATTCCTGCTTGTTTTCATTGCTATTTGCTGTGCGCCTGTATTGTTTGTATTATTGATTGTCTTTTTTGCATTGCTGATGGCGGCTACGGGGCTGATTGCTGCATTGCCGGCAGTGCTTTATGAGGTGCTGCCTGCAGTTAATTGGGCTACGGTGGGTAGCTCTCCGGGGTTGACTGTCGCTATGTCCGTTGCAGGTATTCTGGTTATCGGTATTCCTATTATAGGACTGATACACATGCTGATGCGTCATTTTGGAGGTTGGCAACCCATGTCCATTGTAACCAAAATTATATTTATCGTATTGTGGCTCATCGCTTTGGGAGTGGGTGTTTTCTTTGTACTGAATGATCCAAATATTGCTTCAATGATATCGTATAGTTTATAAAATACACTATCTTTGCAGATGGAAAGTTGGGAATCAAGAGGTGTCTTGTTCTCAACTCTCCGTTTTTTGTAAGGAATATCAAACATATATAAATACTATGACTAAGAAGATTTTATTGCTGGGTTCCGGCGAATTAGGTAAAGAATTCGTCATTGCGGCAAAACGTAAAGGGCAGTATGTTATTGCTTGCGACTCTTACGCAGGTGCTCCGGCCATGCAGGTGGCTGATGAATTTGAAGTGTTCAGTATGCTTGACGGTGATGCATTGGATGCTGTGGTAGCCAAACACAAGCCGGATATAATTGTGCCTGAAATTGAAGCTATCCGTACCGAACGTCTGTATCATTTGGAACAGGAAGGTATCCAAGTAGTGCCGAGTGCCCGTGCTGTGAATTTCACGATGAACCGTAAGGCTATTCGTGATTTGGCAGCTAAGGAATTAGGATTAAAGACAGCCAAATATTTCTATGCCAAGTCTCTGGAGGAGTTGAAAGAAGCTGCAAAAGAAATTGGTTTCCCCTGTGTGGTGAAGCCTTTGATGTCTTCATCCGGTAAAGGCCAGTCTTTGGTCAAGAGCGCGGATGAGTTGGAACAGGCATGGCATTATGGGTGTGAAGGCAGTCGTGGAGATATCAAAGAATTGATTATTGAGGAGTTTATTCAGTTCGATAGTGAGATAACTTTGCTCACCGTCACTCAGAAAAACGGTCCTACTTTGTTCTGTCCGCCTATCGGACATGTACAGAAAGGAGGAGATTATAGAGAAAGTTTCCAACCGGCACATATTGATCCCGAACATTTGAAGGAAGCGCAACGTATGGCTGATAAGGTAACGGCAGCTCTGACTGGTGCGGGAATCTGGGGAGTTGAATTTTTCTTGAGTCATGAAAACGGAGTTTATTTTTCCGAACTTTCTCCCCGTCCGCATGATACCGGAATGGTGACTTTGGCAGGTACTCAGAATTTAAATGAGTTTGAGTTGCATCTGCGGGCGGTGTTAGGACTTCCTATTCCTGAAATTACACAAGAACGCATAGGGGCCAGTGCAGTGATTCTTTCTCCTATTGCCAGCAAGGAAGCTCCCCGTTATCGTGGTGAGGAAGAGGTTTGTAAGGAGACAAATACTTATCTCCGTATTTTTGGTAAACCTTATACAAAATTGAATCGCCGTATGGGGGTTGTGGTTTGTTATGCTCCTAATGGCAGTGACTTGGACGCTCTGCGTGACAAATGCAAGGCTGTTGCTGCAAAGGTAGAGGTGTATTAATATCTTGTATTGATGGATATAAAATAAAGGTCCGGGCTTTCCCAAGTCCGGACTTTTTGTTGTTCCGAAGATATGCTTCCCTGGAACAAGGTTTTATAGTCTCTCTTTTGTGACTAACATTACAGAGAAATAATAATAGAGAGAACTCCACATCAATGGTTACGGTATAATAAGATAAATTCTTTTTGGCAAAATTGCAACATTTAATAATCTCAGACAATACCTACAAATAATGATTTTGATAGATACCTTTTCTACTTTCGTTTATTATAGCTATAAATAGGGATGTCTGACTGTCCAGAATACCTATATCATGCGATTGCACAGACAGATGGCAAACCTTATCTTTGCATTGTAAATAAGTCATATAAAAATTACGTAAACCACAAGTTAGTTATTAGTTAGTAGTCTCCCTGCGAAGTGATTCGCGGGGAGTGCTTCTTTTATGGGGTAATTTCCTTTTTTTATAGTGTTTCAGGTTCTTTGTCCAAGTTGGTTTCTATTTGTTTCGGAAAGGATAGTTTTTCATTGATGGATGAGGGCTATCCGTTTGCGTAGCTATGCATTCCTCCTAACAGAAAATTCACTCCGAAGTAAGTAATCAGTACTGTTATAAAAGCAGTTATACAGAAAACATGAAAAAACATGGTGCGATGAAACCATGGCAGTGATCTCGGATGCAGTGCCAAGGCATATACCAGCATGGTGATTAAGGCCCATACTTCTTTAGGATCCCATCCCCAATAGCGTCCCCATGATACGTTTGCCCATACAGCACCAATGAAAATACCGATAGCGAGTAAGAAAATTGCCGGATAAAGAATTATTTGGCTTATTATCTGCAATCGTTCTATTTGTTCTTTGCATTCTTTCTGTGATTGGTGGAGTATGACCGCTGTTACACCATTCAGCATGATAAATGCCAGCAGCGAATAAGCGATCATGATAACTACTACGTGGATACTCAATAATGGAGATTGCAGAACCGGCATCAGTTGTGTGATTTGTGGGTTTGATTCTCCCAGCATGGATACCATCAGCGTAAGTCCGCAAAGCAGGAAACCGAAAGGGAGCAACATTGCGAATTTACGTTGTAGCAGAAAAGTGAGCAATAGCGTACACCATGCCATGAACTGCATGGTTTCGAAGCCGTTGGACAATGGCAGATGATTGCTCACATAACCACGCAGGCAGATAGCAGCCGACAAATAGGTAAAAACAATCCATAGCAAAATATTCAATATTATGATTGCCTTCCGGCTTGTTCTCTTTTGCGATGCCATGCAATGGCAATAATAGATAAAACATATCAGGCCGATGCAAATACATGCCATGGCGACAGATTTGCTATAATCAAATTGATTATATATTTTCTCAGCCTTGAATTTATTATCTGCAGGAAGCAGTCCGTCACACTCTTTCTGCTGGTATTTCTTGATTTTTTCTAATAACAGGCAGGCATCATTGTACTTTTTCATCACAATCATTTCGTTTACATAACTCATAGATTTACGAATGAATACCCATTTGTCATTATCCATATCTTGAGGTAATTGGTCGCTTTGCGAATACCATTCCAATGTCTTTCCGGCTATATTGCGACAAGGGAATATTTTCATCATGGCACCGGTACATACTAAATTGATGATATTGAATTTCTCATCAGCTTCTTCTATGCCTCGTTTGTCAGTCACCTGTTCTCCTGAACGGATATGGTTCATCATTTTTTCCAGCTTGTATTCATTAATGGTACTGATATAGTCTTTCAGCCTGGCGTAATTCCCTTCTATTTCCAGTAATTTACGGGCTTCATTACTCTTGATTCGTATAATTGGTTCATTTTTCCAACTGTCATAATAAAACAGCCATCCGGTAAGTACTTCTTCTGGTGTCAGTCCTTTATATGAGGAACTACCGTAAAGTTTGACTGTAAAATCACGGGCAAAGGTTTGTAAAGGACAGATACGGTTGTTGTATAAAATATATAAATCTCCAAAATGTTCGGCTACTTCGCGCGGAAGCACCTTGGGGGATGTACTGTTTGCTTTGAGAAAATTACTGTTGAGACTGAATGCGAATAAAAGCAAGATGACTGTCAAGCTTCTGTGTAGCAAAGGGCTTTTCAGCAGTTGGCGGAACCGACTTTGCGGGCTGAAGAAAAAGAAAACGGTGGAAAGTAGCAATAAAGTATATCCTGCATAAGTGATTCCTATACCATAAGGATCATGAGATACACTAAATACGCTTCCTTCATTATCTTCACTGTAGCCTGATTGATAAAAGCGATAGTGTTGGTATGAAAATATATGATTCATGGAAACCTTCCCCTGTATCTGGCGGTGGCAGTCTTTGTCTGCTACTGAAATATGACTGATAAAGTCCATTGGAGCCAAGGTTCCTTTGTAATAAATAATTTCAAATTGGTTTAGTGTGATGCTGAAAGGTAGCTGGTGGGAAATTCCTTTGGAATCGGTGAAAGAGGTCTGTTGTTCTCCTTGGCGGACACGCATAGTGCCTTGTTCTCCATATATCCATGTGGTGAATGCCCCTGCCAATATAAATAGAAGAGAAAGATGAAGCAAAAAAATAACAGGCTGACGATGCAGTTTGCTTTTTATGATGTATAATAAGGAAGTAATTGCGGTTACTCCCCATAAAATGACAAAAGGTACGGAACTGTAGATATACTCGTTTACAAAGTCCGTACCATATATTTTTTCCAATATAGTAGCTATAGTAAGAATCAGAAGTAATATGCCTAGCAGACTGAAGGCAGTTCGTTTTAATAATTTCATGTAGTTATAATTTTCTGAAAGATAACCAGAAGGTGAATCTTGAATTTGTCTCATCCCCCTGAATGTCCTGTCATATTATTGGTGATAGGATTCAGGAGGGAGACAATCTGTTTCATTGCTTAAATGGCATCAATAAATTTGACGATGGCGTCACGATCTTCTTTACTGAGTTCACGGAACTTGTCAATGCTCCAGCGTGCGTCACTATTTGAAGCTCCATGCCACATAATGGCTTCAATGACATTACGTGCACGACAGTCATGCAAACGGTCGCTGTGTCCGGCACAGATTAAGGAAAGTCCGCGTCCCCAAAGAGGAGTGGTACGGCACCATCCCGTGCGGATATTGTTCTTCATTTCCAGGCGGTGTTGAACCATATCTGAATATGGCCAGATAGTTTGGTGTGGATAGCGTGGCAGACGGCTGTCACCATCTTTGAAGTATCCGTTCGGATCGGGATAATTATCGTCTCCTGTAGTCCATGACGGACGATGGCAGGTAGCACAGCCTATTTCACGGAATAATTTGTGACCTCTCTGAACTGTTTCGTCATCCAGATTCCGTGCGGCAGGAACTGCCAGTCCTCTGTGCCATATCATGAAGTTTACATAATCTTCGTCTGTCATTTCCACCGGAAGTTCCTTATTCATCAGATAGTTGTATATATCTTGTTCTACATTACCGGTCTGTTTCCATTCAGGGAAATAGTTATAAAAATCTTTTTGTACATCCGGGTCTTTGGAGGCTGTTTTGGCATACGTGTCAGTCATGTAGTGATAACGGCGGTCACTACGGGTAACATTGGTGATGTTCCAGATTGCATTGGCACCGGGACCATCCTGTATGGAAGATCTGGTCAAAGCGTAAGTATAACGTTTGGGATATTGTTTACCTGTAAGTCCCTTATAGAGTGAAGTCCACTCTCCGTTTGCGAAGATGGCTGGATTCAATTTTACACCTGCTTTTTCCTGACGTGCATATTCTGCTTTCAACGAATCATCGGGAATGGCATCTAGTAATCCGGTTCCGTAGATACCAATGGTAGATTCCAGCAAAACTACTACATCAGAGTAGTTGACAGGGGTGACAACTTGATTATAAGTAGCCTCCAAAGGTACGTAGTATGCATCTTGAGGAATAGTCACTTCCGGATAGATCAGACTGTATGTTTCTCCGTCAGGAAATTTATTTCCCCATTCGTCTGTGTAAGGCAGCCAGTCTATTTTTATCTTATCTTCATCTATTGGTGCTTTGAAAGGGGCTACAGCTTTGGTTTGAGGCATTCCCGTTAAAGAACTTAGGTAGTTATCCTTTCCATCGGTCACAACAAGTAGATATCCATTTCCCCAGTCATCAGCACGATAACGGTCTACCCGTTTGCCATGACCGTATCCGGGGTGGCAGTTCATACATGAATTGCGGATATAAAGCGGTCCCAAACCATTGAAAGGTTTGGAATTCTGCGTATAAGAACGTTCAAAGAAATATTCCCCATATTTGAATTTGTCGGTCATACCTGCATTTTCCGTTGCAGGAGTAGGATCTTCATAAGCAGAAGCGGAATTGTTGAAGGTTGTACCCAATTCTCCGCCTGCATAGGTCTCTACATTTACGTTGATATCAGGATTGACTTCCGGAGATTTGTTTTCCGGATTGTCATCGTCATTACAGGCTGTTAGCGAGAGCATTGTAAGGCCGCATAGAGCAGCAAGCCAGTGTATTTTAAATAACTTATTCATATAAGAATGTTTAAAGTTAGTTACTTTTCAAATTTATATACCAAAGAATCTACATAAGGTTGTCCTCCCCCGGTCTTTTTCACTATCATGTCTGTTGTAGAGGGGACATCCGGCAGCACAAAGCCGGTGCTTGGAGCGAATGTAAAATCACCATCTACAGCAAAAGATAGTACAATAGACCTTTTCCGGACACCCTCTTGCAGATCCTTTGTGGTCATTGGGGTAAACAGTTCTTTTTAATTGTTTCTTAAAGCTGTTTTAACATCAGACAATATGGCATCAAGATCCTGACAAGCTTTAATTGCTTCACCTGCACTTGGATCTTTAATATTGTTTACAAATGGAGCTGCCATGGCATTGATTTTGGTCAGAGCATTGTTTATGGCATTTACAACTTTTGTATCCAGTTCTTTATCTACTCCAGCAATATAGTTGTGTAGTGAGTTGGTTTCGTCACGTTCATTTTCTATACCGCCCATGTAAGCATTCTGAATACTGATGATGTTGTCATAAAAGTCTAGAATGGACTTGTGACTGTATGGTGATTCTATATAAGCAGGGTCTTCTCCGCTATAAGGTTTTCCTATTTTAGAAGTTCCTACTTCATCTGCGATAGTCTTGCAGCCGTCAATGATAGCTTGCATGGCTAATGTCCAGCTGGCGTATGTGCTACCTGCTTTTCCTGCATTCAGCATATTCTCACCATAAGAATATTCACCACTGTTTACAGTGTAAGGCAGTTCTAACTCATTTGCGACTTTAGCGACACGGTCGGCATTGACAGCACTTTCGCCTCTCCATGAAAGTTCCAGCTGCCAGCAACGGTTACGCAAATCACCAGCTACAGCTACGGCGTAAGTCAGATGTAAGTCACTGATTTTAGAAACTGATTTGGGGCTACCATCTTCGAAAAGGATGTATTCAATACCATGAAATCCTAATAAAGAATTACCCAATTTCTCGCCGGCATAAATATCTCCGTCTTCACCACCCATTGCTTCTACCTGTTCCGTATTTTTCAGTGCGGTCTGTAATCCGTCCAAGTCCAAAGGCCATGAGTCAATATGCGGGTCGATACCGAAATCGGTAGCTGCCCCATACAGGAAAGCTTCACTCTTTTCCCACCATGCACGTGCTTCAAGGAAGGTTTCGCAGGTAGCTTTTACATTTGCATCAGTCTTGCTGCTTTTTAATGCTTGTAAATCTTTTACTAGCTGTTCGGTTTCATCAGCCAGGTTCTTGTAAGTAACATATACCGTGTGATCAAGATACTGTTTTGCGATTGCTTCGAATTTTGCATCTGTTTCAGACGTACCGGTATCCGGAGTCGGATCATCGTTATCACTGCATGCGCTGAAACTGCAAGTCATCATTGTTGCTACAGCAACAAGTAAGGGGAATTTTAACAAACTTTTCATACCTATTTAATTTTAAAAAATGAATAATCGGGTTTATTTAATGAAAAATCCTGCATAAGCTATGCCCAATGAAAAAGAGGGTTCGTTATTATACTGGCTTTTCAAGAAGCGTTTTGAGTATTCGGCTTTTACTACGATGTCTTTCATAGGATAGTAGTTCAAACCGACGGCCATGCGTTGTTTTTTAGTCCATTCATATTTGCTGAAACCTTTAGCAGCCTTATGATATGAGTCATAGTATTCATATCGTCCAAATACATATAGTTTTTTACCATTGTCTCTCATTTTCTTTACTTGAGAAAAAATATCATATCCTGCCTCGATTCCGGCGGCAATGGCTGTCTTGCCCACGGCTGTGTGAGGATAAGGGGACTGTGTGCTATTGTCTTGGCTTTTGTTGTGAGTGGAGATCAGATCAGCGTCTCCCAGATGGCCATAATCAAAATTGCCGCGTACTACCCAGTTATGATCATTATAATCAAAGTCGAATGCACCTATGACCACTGTTCCTTTCACATCTTTATATTTGGTGGATTTTTCATCTTTAATAATGTCGTTTTGGAAACTGTTACCTATATAGCCGCTTATTCCCATACGCAATCCTTTGACAGAGTAATTGTCGATACGTGCCGCTCCTGCCAGATTGTTGGCTACTTTAAATTCATAGGCTGATGCAGAACCATCATGAATCCATCCGCTATGATTGAACATATTAGCATTCAATGCGGGAATAACCATTGCCTCATAACGCCAGTCACCTATACGCCCCCATACACTAAGACCGGTTTCATGCCATGTGCAAGGCATTATTGTGTTTTCACCTTCAGGACGATATACTGTAAAGAACTGAGTGGGAAGATGGGCGTTGTTTATTTGTCCTATCGGCACGATGATGTGCCCTGCGCGGATATTGAAGCCCGAGCAAAAAGATTTCTGAATCCAGAACTGCTCCAAAGCCACTTCACCCCCACGTTCTATTTCTTTTTCAAATTCTCCGGCTTCTTCGTCTTCTACTTCTATAGCCGATTCTGTTCCTCCGTGTTCAAACTCTATTTCACTACCCATGCTCCATCCTTTTCCGAAATCGTAGCCAATCATGATTACTACATGAGGTAAGTCTACGCGTCCGTGTCCGTCAGAGTCTTTGTAACTGTCTGCTTTAGAATAGCGGTACATATTGTCACTATAAAAATTACGTGTGTACACTGCTTCTCCGTAACCTCCCAATGTTAGCCGGGATTTTTTTTTAGGTTCTTCCTCCGTAGTTTTCTCTGTGTTATCCTTATCTATACTTGTTGCTTTTTCTGCATAACTGTTTGCAAGACAGGCCGACAAGCATAATGAGAACAATAAAACCTTTCTTTTCATTTTTGCTTTAATTTTTATAATTTTAAATCGGTGCAAAGTTATGGGAGGTTAAAAGGGTGGGCAATACCTAAAAATGGGTATTATTTTATGAAAATTGGTAATGAGTAGGTATTAAAGCTTGAATGATGCTGTCCGGAAAGGTTTATTACCCTGTTTTTCAGTTGTAAAATGATGCATTAAAATTTAAGATGGCAAAATAATAGTCTGTTTTAGTCTTTCCACATATGGCCAGATGCATATCTTCTTGCCACATGCTTTTTTACCTTTTTAAAAGAAGGGTGTTAGGGGATTTTTCTCTGTAAAGAGTGCAAGCCTTGTAATCAGATTCATCCTTAAAAGATCTTGTTTGTATCCCTAACCCTTTCCTGCCGTGTGGTTAAGGTTTTTCTTCCTGCTTGTTTTATCTCCGCAAGCCTTTGGAGTTATCTCCATAAGCTTTGGAGTTAACTCCATAGTCTTGGGAGATAACTCCAAAGGCTATGGAGATAGAATATATCTGTATAAAAAGGTTTAATCTGAAGATAGAAAAGACTTATACAATAGGGAGGATATGAACATTCATTTAATTCCGTTAGCGGGTTATTGCTTCTTTCAGCCCTTCCGGCCCTTTGAACTTCATGGTGGCGGAAAGATTGATTTAGTCATTCTTTTTTTCTTGGTCCGGATTCGTAATGACTTCTTCGTTTTCCGGATGACTGCTGTTGTCTTCCTCTTCCTCGTCAATGAAAAGTTCCGGTTGTTGGGGGCCTTTGTGTCTGAACAATATGGCTGCGGCTATTCCGGCCGCCGCGCCCCCCAAGTGTCCCTCCCAAGAAGTGGTGGAGGAGGCGAACTGCGGGAACATGTTCCATACCAGACTGCCATATAGAAAAGTGACAAGCAACGACAGGGCTACTAAAGGGACGTGTTTGCGGAGAATGCCACTGAAGAACAGAAAAAAGGCGAGTGAATAAATTATACTGCTGGCACCTATATGCCATCCCGGCTTGCCTATTATAAATGTAAGTATTCCACTGACTATCCAGATGAAAAAAAGTATACCAATGCCCAAATCACGATAAAAGTAGAGCAGACACCATAATAAAAAAAGAAGAGGAAAAGTGTTCGCAAATAAATGTCCCCAATCAGCGTGTATCAATGGAGAAGTGAAAATCCCCATTATTCCTTTGGTTTCTCTGGGATATATGCCCCAGGTGATAAAATCCCAATTCATGACACTTTCCATTGTACGCAGGGTGTACAGAATGAAAAGAAGTAATAACGGAAGAGCAAAAGCCAATAGAATTTTTTGAATTTCAAGTTTCATTTTGTCATAATTATGCTGATTTCTGTGCAATACTACGGATATTTGAGCGAAAAATGAAAAATATTTTGCTATTTAATTTTGCTTTATCCATTTAATTACTAATTTTGAGCGTTGCATACAAAAATAATATGTGACATAAATTGATATGGAAATTTGATTTATAACCTTAAAATAACAACTATGAGTTACTTACGATTTGACAAGACTCTTATGACGAACCTCGGGGAATCATTACCGAAAGAAATTCTCCGCACAAACCGTTCAGGGGCTTACCATTGTACAACCATTGTTGATTGCAATACGAGAAAATATCATGGATTGCTTGTCATTCCGGTGCCTGAACTGGATGATGAAAACCATGTATTGCTATCGTCGTTGGATGAAACAGTGATACAACACGGCGCTGAATTTAATCTGGGACTTCATAAGTATCAGGGCGACAATTACAGCCCAAGGGGACACAAGTATATCCGGGAATTCGAGTGTGAGAAAGTTCCTACCACTATATATCGGGTAGGTGGTGTGATTCTGAAGAAGGAAAAGCTTTTCGTTCATCATGAAAATAGAATTTTAATCCGTTATACTTTGTTGGAGGCACATTCGGCCACTACGTTGCGTTTGCGTCCGTTTCTGGCTTTCCGCAGTGTCCGTCAGTATACTCATGAGAACGCACAAGCCAGTCGTGACTATCAGGAGGTGGATAATGGAATTAAGACATGCATGTATCCGGGCTATCCCGAATTATATATGCAATTGAACAAGAAGAACGAATTCCACTATCAGCCGGATTGGTATCGGGGAATTGAGTATCCCAAAGAGCAGGAGAGAGGATATGATTTTAATGAAGATTTGTACGTCCCGGGTTATTTTGAAGTGGACATAAAGAAAGGTGAAAGCATCGTCTTTTCAGGAGGTGTGTCCGAGGCCAGTACCCGTACATTAAAGAGAACCTTTGAAGAAGAGGTGGAAGAACGTACTCCACGTGATAATTTCCAGCACTGTCTGATAAATGCTGCTCATCAGTTCTTGAATAAACAAGGAAATGAGTTTTATATTCTGGCAGGATATCCGTGGTTTAAATGCCGTGCGCGCGATATGTTTATTTCCCTGCCGGGACTGACATTGGCGATTGATGAAGTGGCTAAGTTTGAAATGGTGATGGAAACGGCCCGCAAGGCAATTCATGACTTTATTAATGATGAGCCTGATGATGTTAAAGTGTACGAAATGGAGCATCCTGATGTTTTGCTTTGGGCGGTGTGGTGTATCCAGCAATATGCCAAGATGGTGTCGCGCGACCAATGCCGTGAGAAATATGGTACATTGTTGCAAGACATTATGGAGTACCTTCGCCGGGAGAATCATCCGAATCTTTTCTTGCATTCCAACGGTCTGCTATATGCCAACGGCACAGAAAAGGCTATCACATGGATGAATTCTACCGCAAACGGACGCCCTGTGATTCCTCGTACAGGCTATATCGTAGAAATTAATGCTTTGTGGTATAATGCTTTACGCTTTACAAGTGAACTATTGAGCGAAGGTGGAAACAATAATTTGGCTGATGCGTTAAATGTATTGGCAGAAAAGACGGGGAAGGCTTTCGTGGATACTTTCTTGAATGAGTATGGTTATTTACTGGATTATGTGGATGGCAATATGATGGACTGGAGCGTGCGTCCGAACATGATATTTACTGTAGCATTCGACTATTCTCCGCTTGATGCCCGTCAGAAGAAAGGGGTGTTGGACATTGTGACCAAAGAACTGCTTACCCCGAAAGGGCTCCGTTCGCTCAGCCCGAAGAGTGGTGGTTACAACCCAAATTATGTAGGTCCTCAGATGCAGCGTGATTATGCTTATCATCAAGGTACCGCATGGCCCTGGCTGGCAGGCTTCTATTTTGAAGCTTACCTTCGTATTTATAAGATGAGTGGTATAGGATTTGTGGAGCGTCAGCTGATAGGCTACGAAGACGAAATGACTTCTCATTGTATTGGCTCTATACCTGAACTGTTTGATGGTAACCCGCCTTTCAAAGGTCGTGGAGCTGTATCATTCGCTATGAATGTGGCAGAGATATTGCGAGTATTATATTTATTGAGTAAATACAATTATTGAAAGGAGGGACCTGTATGAAAGTATTAATGTTTGGATGGGAATTTCCTCCCAAAATATATGGTGGTCTTGCTGTAGCATCTTACGGTATAACAAAAGGTTTGAGCCTGCAAGGTGATATGGAAACAACCTTCTGTTTGCCCAAACCTTGCGGCGACGAAGAAAAGTTTCTGAACATTATAGGCATGAACCAAGTGCCCATTGTGTGGCGTGATGTGAATTACGATTACTTAAAGTCACGTCTTTCGACTTCGACTCCGGAACAGTATTATGCTTTCCGTGATCATATCTATTCTGATTTCTCGTACATGCACGTCAATGACCTGGGGTGTATGGAGTTTGCCGGCGGCTATCCGGGAAACCTTCATGATGAGATCAATAATTTTTCTATTATTGCAGGGGTGGTTGCGCGCCAGCAAGAATTTGATATTATCCATGCGCACGACTGGCTGACTTATCCGGCTGGTGTGCATGCCAAGCTGGTAAGTGGCAAACCTTTGTGTATCCATGTGCATGCTACTGATTTTGACCGTTCGCGCGGTAAGGTGAATCCTACGGTATATGCTATGGAAAAGAATGGCATGGATCATGCCGACTGTATTATGTGTGTGTCCGAGCTGACCCGTCAGACAGTTATTCACCAATATCATCAAGACCCGCGCAAATGTTTTGCCATGCACAATGCCGTTTATCCGCTTTCGCAAGATTTGCTGGACATTCCTCGTCCTGATCATTCGAAAGAAAAAGTGGTGACTTTCCTGGGGCGTATCACGATGCAGAAAGGACCCGAGTATTTTGTGGAAGCCGCCGCATTGGTCTTGAAGCGTACCCGTAATATCCGTTTTGTAATGGCAGGATCGGGAGACATGCTGGATGCCATGATCAATCTGGCTGCGGAACGAGGTATTGCAGACCGTTTTCACTTCCCGGGGTTCCAGCGTGGGCGTCAGGTTTATGAAGCATATAAAAACAGTGATGTATTCGTAATGCCTTCTGTGTCAGAACCTTTTGGTATTGCTCCTTTGGAGGCTATGCAGTGCGGAACTCCTTCTATCATCTCAAAACAATCGGGTTGCGGTGAAATTTTGGATAAAGTAATCAAGACCGATTATTGGGATATCAACGCAATGGCCGATGCCATCTATTCAATTTGTACGAATCCTTCTCTTTTCCAATATCTGCAGGAAGAAGGAAAGAAAGAAGTGGATGGCATTACATGGGAGAAAGTCGGCTTGAGAATCCGTGCCCTCTATGAGCAGGTGTTAAAAAACTATGGTAAATAATAAAACAATAACTAGGATATGAAAACAATATGTCTTTATTTTGAAATACATCAAATTATCCATCTGAAACGCTATCGCTGTTTTGATATAGGCCGTGACCATTATTATTATGATGATTATGAAAATGAGCGCGGCATCAGTGATATAGCCGAACGCTCGTATATTCCTGCGCTGAGTGCGTTGATTGAAATGGCAAAGAATCACGGTGATACTTTCAAGGTGGCTTTGTCTATCTCGGGTGTGGCGCTGGAACAGTTGGAAGTGCATGCGCCTGGTGTAATCGAGTTGTTGCATCAGTTGAATGAGACCGGATGTTGCGAATTCTTGTGCGAACCTTATTCTCACGGTCTTTCCTCATTGGCTAATGAAGATTGTTTCCGCGAAGAAGTGGAACGTATGCGTACCAAGATTAAACAAATATTTGGCAAGGAGCCGAAAGTATTCCGTAACTCCAGCTTGATTTATTCGAATGATATTGGCGCTACGATAGCTGATATGGGCTTTAAAGGTATGTTGACTGAAGGTGCAAAACATATTTTGGGTTGGAAGAGTCCGCACTATCTGTATCATTGCGCCATGAATCCGAACTTGAAGTTATTGCTTCGCGATTTCAAATTGTCTGATGACATCAGTCTGCGTTTCTCTAATTCCGAATGGAATGAATATCCGTTGTTTGCCGACAAATATATAGATTGGATTGCAGCTTTGCCGGAGGAGGAACAGGTTATCAATATTTTCATGGAACTTTCTGCTTTGGGTATCGCCCAGCCATTGTCTTCCAATATTCTGGAATTTATGAAAGCACTGCCTGTCTGCGCAAAAGAAAGAGGGGTTACTTTCTCTACTCCGACCGATATCATTACCAAACTGAAATCTGTGGATCAGGTGGATGTTCCTTATCCTATGTCATGGGTAGACGAGGAACGCGATATCAGTCCGTGGTTAGGCAATGTGATGCAGCGTGAGGCTTTCAATAAACTTTATAGTGTGGCAGAACGTGTTCATTTGTGCGATGATCGCCGTATTAAGCAGGATTGGGATTATTTGCAGGCAAGTAATAATTTCCGCTTCATGACCACTAAGAATACCGGTATTTGGTTGAATCGTGGAATTTATGATTCTCCGTATGATGCTTTCACCAACTACATGAATATTTTGGGTGATTTTATAAGTCGTGTCAATTCGTTGTATCCGGTGGATATGGATAACGAAGAATTAAATTCGTTGCTTACTACCATTAAGAACCAGGGCGAGGAATTGGTGGCTTTGAACAAGGAAGTGGAGAGATTGCAGGCTAAACTGGAGAAAGCTGAAGGCAAGAAGGCTCCTGCCGTAAAGAAAGAACCTGCTGCCAAGAAACCGGCGGCGGCAAAGAAAGCGGCGGCAAAGAAGCCGGTTGCCAAGAAAGCTGCTTCGAAGAAAGAAGAATAACAGAAATAGTATAAAGGACTTAAGAATTCACCGTTGTGCTTTCGGAAAACTGGTTTTAAGGTTGGAAGAGGCGGAACGGTGTTTTTCTATATAAAAGTTTGCTGCATTGAATATTTTATTTACCTTTGTCAATCTCAGATACGAAAAAATATGAAACAATTGTGCCAGAATAAACATACGATACGTTTCCGCTATTGGAACCGGAAGAAGTACGCTATATTTTATAGTTTGGGCAAATGTGTAACTATTGGTAACCTGAAAAAGGAGATTGCCGATGTATCGTTGGGTAAACAGGCAAATGTTTGCACGGCATTCTCTGTTTGCTCTTCCGCACGAAAAGAGGATGCTGGAGAGGAATATGAAGAAGGAATGCCCCCTGTTGAATCTATGTTGCAAATGCTTCGGATCCAACTGCCTCAACCACAGGTGGCTGATGTGATTTGTCTTTTTTATTTGAATAAATATTGTTTGCCGGAAAGATGTGCCATGCATCTTTTCGGCTTTTTTGTCTTAATATGAACTGTATATGATGCTGAATGAAATAAGAAACAAAGTGCTGGGCGGTGAGAAGATTACCGTAGAAGAAGCCTGTTGGCTGTCCTGCAAGGCAGAGAAACAGGATTTGTATGATGCAGCTCATGAGATAACACAGGTCTGGGCTTCCCGGAAATTCGATATGTGTTCCATCATCAATGCTAAATCCGGTAAATGTCCTGAGAATTGTAAATGGTGCGCACAGTCTGCACATTATGAAACAAAAGTGGATGTTTATGATTTGGTTGGGAAGGAAGAATGTCTGCGCCATGCTTTGTATAACGAAGCGCAGGGAGTATCCCGTTTTTCTTTGGTGACCAGTGGCAGGAAACCGGGTAGCCGGAACTTGAACCGGCTATGTGAGACAACAGAATACATGCGTGCGCATTCGCATATTCAGTTATGCGCTTCTTTAGGATTGCTGGATGAGGCGGAATTGAGACGGCTGTTTAAGGCAGGCATCACCCGTTATCATTGTAATCTGGAAACGGCTCCCTCTTATTTTTCATCTCTATGTTCTACTCATACACAAGAACAGAAATTAGAAACGTTGCAGGCAGCACGCAGGGTGGGGATGGATGTATGCAGCGGAGGAATCATCGGCATGGGCGAAACAATGGAACAGCGTATTGAGTTTGCTTTTACACTGAGGGAATTGGAAGTACAGTCTATTCCTATAAACCTGTTGCAGCCTATACCCGGCACTCCATTGGAAAAAATGGATCGTCTTGCAGAGGTGGAGATTCTGACAACCATCGCTTTATTCCGTTTTATCAATCCCACAGCATTTCTTCGTTTTGCCGGAGGGCGTTCACTGATGAGTGTGGAAGCTGTAAAGAAAGCATTGTATATCGGTATTAATTCTGCCATTGTGGGAGATTTGCTGACTACATTAGGTTCAAAAGTATCAGAAGATAAAATATTGATAGAAGAGGCCGGGTATTCGCTTTGATACATTATAAAGTTATTATAACAATAAGGAAGTAATATATGGAAAATTTTGACAGGGAGCATTTATGGCATCCTTATACATCGACTACTCATCCGCTGCCCACTTATAAAGTAAGACGGGCGGATGGAGTATATATAGAATTGGAGGACGGAAGATGTTTGATAGAAGGGATGTCTTCGTGGTGGTGCATGGTACATGGATACAATCATCCGGTATTGAACCAAGCGCTCAAGGAACAGATAGACCGTATGAGCCATGTCATGTTCGGCGGACTGACACACGATCCGGCCATCGAATTAGGCAGGTTGTTGTTGAAGATTGTTCCTCCCCGTATGCAGAAAATATTTTATGCTGACTCCGGTTCGGTTGCGGTGGAAGTGGCATTGAAAATGGCCGTGCAATATTGGTATGCGCAAGGGAAGGAAAAGAAAAATAATTTTGTAACTATTCAGTCCGGATATCATGGAGATACGTGGAATGCCATGTCTGTTTGTGATCCG
This sequence comes from Phocaeicola sp. RTP21198st1_B8_RTP21198_201120, assembly GCF_040929485.1. Classification (NCBI taxonomy): domain Bacteria; kingdom Pseudomonadati; phylum Bacteroidota; class Bacteroidia; order Bacteroidales; family Bacteroidaceae; genus Phocaeicola; species Phocaeicola sp. RTP21198st1_B8_RTP21198_201120. The sequence continues at coordinate 80,186 of NZ_JBCOCI010000006.1, forward strand.
GTGACCGGTATGCATCATATTTTTGGCCCTACATTGCCTGTGCGTTATTTTGTTCCTGCTCCCCGGTCGCGCTTTGACGGAATCTGGTATGAAGAGGATATAGAGCCCTTGAGGGAAATATTGGAACAGCATCATGAAGAGATGGCCGCATTGATTCTGGAACCTATTGTACAAGGGGCGGGCGGAATGCGTTTTTATCATCCTGAGTTTTTACGCCAGGCAGAGAAACTTTGCAGGCAATATCGGCTGTTGTTAATCTTTGATGAGATAGCGACAGGTTTCGGAAGGACGGGGAAACTGTTTGCTTGGGAGCATGCGGGTGTCCAGCCCGATATCATGTGCATAGGCAAGGCACTGACCGGTGGATACATGACTTTCTCTGCTGTCCTTGCCAGTGATGATGTGGCTGATACAATTTCCGGCGGTTATCCGGGAGTCTTTATGCACGGCCCTACTTTTATGGGAAATCCGTTGGCTTGTGCCGTAGCGAAAGCATCCGTGGAATTATTGCTTTCATATAGTTGGGAGGAAAAGGTAAAGGCCATTGAATCACAGTTGAAGAGGGAGCTGGCCCCTGCTGCTTTATTGCCACAAGTGGCTGATGTGCGTGTATTGGGAGCTATCGGGGTTATTGAAGTGAAGAAACCGGTAGATATGGCTTTCATGCAACGTCGTTTTGTTGAAGAAGGGGTATGGGTACGTCCTTTTGGAAAACTGGTGTATATCATGCCGCCTTTTATAATTCAGCCTGGAGAATTGAGCAAATTGACGCATTCACTGGTGAAGATAGTAAGAGAATTAAAAGAATAAGTGATAGTACTGAGAGAAATAGAAAAAATGAATTCATTAACAGATTGGGAAAGGGAATTAGCCCTGCTTGAAAATAAAAGTAATCTTCGTAAGTTGCCTGTTATCCGTCATTTGGGAAGAGAGGTGGAGGTGAATGGAAAAGTGATGCTTAACCTTTCATCCAACGATTATCTGGGATTGGCTGCTTATCTGCCATTACGTACGGAATTCTTGCAAAGTCTTACTCCCGACACCTTTCTTCCTTCCTCTTCATCCTCTCGGCTGCTGACAGGAAATTTTGATATCTATGTTCAGATAGAGGATTTGCTTGCCCGACTGTATCGGAAGGAAAGCGCGTTGGTTTTTAATAGTGGTTATCACATGAATGCCGGTATTCTTCCTGCAGTGAGCGATACTCGTACATTGATCCTTGCCGATAAACTGGTACATGCCAGTATTATTGACGGCATTCGTTTATCGGCGGCCAAGTGTATCCGATACCGGCATAACCGGTACGAACAATTGGAACAGTTGCTGGTTTCCAATCATGCCGGGTATGATAGAATAATTATTGTAACCGAAAGTATTTTCAGTATGGACGGTGATGAGGCCGATCTCCGTCGTTTGGTCACTTTGAAGCAACAATATGATAATGTATTGCTGTATGTGGATGAAGCGCATGCTGTAGGGGTGCGGGGGATGCATGGCCTGGGGTGTGCGGAAGAACAGGATTGTGTGGCTGACATCGATTTCTTATGTGGAACTTTTGGTAAAGCGTTAGCCTCGGTAGGAGGCTATATTGTTTGTTCGAAGACCATCCGTGATTATTTGGTCAATAAAATGCGTACATTCATATTTACAACGGCTCTTCCTCCTGTCAACTTGCTATGGACATTCTTTATCCTGGAGCATTTGAACAGTTTCAGCTTCCGGAGGGAAAGGTTGAAGAAGATATCCTCTCTTTTGAAAGACGCGTTGGTAAAGAAAGGCTACGCTTGTCCTTCTACCAGCCATATTCTGCCAATGACGATAGGCGATAGCGGTGATACGGTGTTAAAGGCCGATTTCTTGCAGCGTAAAGGTTTTTATGCGTTGCCGGTGCGTCCTCCTACTGTGCCCGAAGGAACATCGCGTATCCGTTTTTCGTTGACAGCGGATATTACTGAAGAAGAAATAAAAAGTCTGATAGAATTGATATGAAACATTATTTTATACAACAAAATTATCTTCCCCGATTGACACTTTTTTTTGCCGGTTGGGGAATGGATGAATGTCCTTTCATGGATTATTGCTCCGGAAATAGCGATCTGTTGGTTTGTTATGATTATCGTTCGCTGGATTTTGATTTCACGCTGTTGCAGGGTTATCAGGAGATTCGTCTGATAGCCTGGTCTATGGGAGTATGGGCCGCGTCTATGGTATTGCAGGATATGGACTTGCCCATTTGTGAGAGTGTTGCTTTAAATGGCACGGTAACTCCTGTCGATGATTTGAAAGGTATTTCGCAGCAAGTTTTTGAAGGAACACTGGAAGGCTTGAATGAGGTTACGCTGGAAAAGTTTATCCGCAGGATGTGTTTGAAAAAGGAGAATCTGGAAACATTCTTGTTGAAACGTCCGCAACGTGCGGTAGAGGAACTGCAAGAAGAGCTTCGGAGGATTGGAGAACAGGTAAAATCTTGCGCTGTTCCCAGTTTTGCATGGGAACGGGCTGTTATAGGCAAGAATGATTTGATTTTTACGGCGGTCAACCAAAGAAATGCATGGACCGGGACGGAAGTGGCAGAGTATGATATTCCTCATTATTCAGAAGAAATAATGAGAGATTTGCTATGCCCGTCTGTCATTTAAAATGAAAACGTATGATTAATAAGCAATTGATAACCCGTCGCTTTTCCCGCGCTGTAGAGAGTTATAACCGTGAGGCGGTGGTTCAAAAGCAGATTGCATACCGCATGAGTGATATGCTAAATCATTATTTGCCCCGTCCGTGCGGCCGGATATTGGAAATTGGTAGCGGGACGGGCTTTCTTACCCGCAGGCTGATGGAAACCCTCCATCCTGAAAAACTGGTGTTGAATGATATTTGTCAGGAGATGAGTACTTGTTTCACCGATTTGTTGGGAAGCGGGCGGGCTATCTTTCTGGCAGGGGATGCCGAGTCCCTTCCTTTTCCAAAAGGACAGGATTTGATTGTATCATGCTCGGCATTACAGTGGTTTGTTTCTCCCGAGCTGTTTTTTGAACGTTGTAATACTTTGTTGAAGCAGAAAGGATATTTTGCTTTTACTACGTTCGGCAGGGATAATCTGAAAGAAGTTGCATCGGTTACCGGCAGCGGTCTTCACTATCGTTCTTTAGAGGAGTTAGAAGAAGCACTGCGCATACACTATGAGATTGTGAAGGCTCATGAGGAACGTATCTGTCTGACTTTTGGCACTCCGCTCGAAGTGCTTTATCACTTGAAACATACCGGGGTGGCTGCTGTCAGGCAACAAGCGTGGACTAAAAGGAATTTGCAGGATTTCTGTGACAAGTATGCCCGTTTGTTCAGTGATGGTCGTTCGGTGACTTTGACTTATCATCCTATTTATATTATTGCAAAGAAAAGACAATAGAAATAAAAAGAATCATGAAACAGAATGTATTTTTCGTAAGTGGTATTGATACAAATATTGGTAAAAGTTATGCCACGGCCTATCTGGCACATCTTTGGAACAAACAAGGATGTCGTACTATTACTCAAAAATTCATACAGACAGGAAATCCGGAAGGTTATTCGGAGGATATTGAGTTGCATCGTCGTCTGATGGGGACGGAGTATTTGCCTGAGGATGAGCAGGGACTTACCAAACCTGAAATATTTTCTTATCCGGCTTCTCCCCATTTGGCTTCACGAATAGATAACCGCACCATTGATTTTGATAAAATAAAGCATGCCACGGAGGTGCTGAGTGAGCGCTATGATGCTGTTTTAGTGGAAGGAGCCGGGGGGCTGATGGTGCCGTTGACAGAGGAGAACCTGACTATAGACTATATTCAGGAATCGGGTTACCCCTTAGTTTTTGTTACTTCGGGACGATTGGGAAGTATCAACCATACATTATTGAGTTTTGAGGCTATAGAACGGAGAGGGATAAAGCTTCATACAGTGATGTACAATCTGTTTCCCGAAGGAGAAGATAAAATCATTCAGGCAGATACAGAGGCTTATATTTGTCGTTATATAGAGAAGCATTTCCCGGATACAGCATTTGTGAAGGTGCCTTGCTTGTAATTCATCTTTCTTGTTTATGATGTGTCTACCTAATAAAAAGACAGGCCTTGTTTCGCAACAAAGCCTGTCATGCAAACTTAAAACAACCAACAAAAGAAATAGATAATTTCGGGCAATTATCTAATAAAAAGCAATTCTCTGTATTTAGGTAATGTCCACATCTGATTGTCAACAATCAGTTCCAGCTTGTCAATGTGATAACGTATCTCTTCCAGCATGGGGGCGATAGTGTCATGATAGGCGATTGCTTTCTCCCGTTCACTTTCTATCTTGTTAGCCACCTTACGTGCTTCCACCA